>DATHVI010000168.1:0-25871 GCA_035461385.1 Solirubrobacterales bacterium | reverse complement strand
GGGCGGGTCCGCCGGATTACAGCGAGAACGCCGTTATCGGCAGTCCGAACCGTTCCTGGAGCTTCTCCAGCAGCCCGTGCTCCTGCCAGCCGGCATCCTCGCCGGCCCGCAGCCCGATCAGCAGGTGATCGGGACGGAATGCCCTGATCGCGTCCTCGAACGCGAGCAACGGGTCGTCGGCGCCGACCATGCCCGACGCCTCGCTTCCCATCTTGGCGATCTGGCCGAGCACGATCTGAAGCCGGTCATCCGCGTGTTCGGTTGCCTTGTCGGTCGCAGAGGCCAGCCACTCGAACCTGCTCGGCAGCCTTGGGGTGACGACGAGGATCTCGTCTGCGGCGTCGATCAGCTCGCGCACCCCGAACGGGAGCTCCCGCGGGCTCGAGGCCGCTTCGCCCGCCGCGATCAGGAGGCGCTTTGCCATCGGTGCCTCATGAGATCACCCTAACGCGGACCCCCCGCGGCAAGAGGCACCGAGCCGGGCGCGGCGACCGGGTTGCCGTCTGACCGGAGGCTCGGGGCGCGGCGGCCCGCCCGTGGGAGGCGGGAGCGGACGTAGGTAGCTGCCACGTAGCGAATCTCCGATCAAGACCCCGATGACGCGGGCGGGCTTCGCGGCTAAACCGAAGGAACCGAAGTGAAGCTCAGGAAAGGAGGCGAGATGAAGCCCTGGCACATAGGGGTCTGCGTCGGCCTCATGGTCCTCGCGGTGGTCCTGGTCGCAGCCGGAGCTGGCGCGCTTGCGTTCATCGCCCCCCTCGGCTGCGTGGCGATGATGGCGATGATGGTCTGGATGATGGCGTCGCCACGACTCAGGACGAGGGTGCGCGGCTGGGCGGGCGGCCTCAGATGGCACCGTAAGAAGCACCCGGCGGCAGGGCACTAGCGGAGTACCGTGACCCTCCGCGTCAGCGGGAGTTCCCCAGGGAACTCCCGCACCTTCTTGGGCCTGGGGACCCCGAGCTGACTGACCGACGGTGAGCGGTCGGACGCGCGTGACGTGGTGGCGCGTCGCCGTTGGATCACCCGCGAACCGGGTAGGCGGTGGCCATGCTCAAGCGCGTCATACAGCTCGTGGTCTTGAAGCGGGCGTGGGACTGGTTCCGGGCGCGGCGCGCCCGGCGTACGGTCTGATCCGGCGGCCGGGAGGGCGGCTTGGAGCTGTTGCTGCTCGCCGCGCTCGGCGCCGGCGTGTGGGTGCTGTGGAAGCAGTCGCGCGGTGAGGACCCGAGCGCCGGAACGTTCGGTCGCGCCTTCGTTGCCTCGGGATCGGCTGCCTGGGCCTGATCGTCCTCTTCGCGATCGGGGTCGTGCTCGCCTGGCTGCTGATCGACTTCCTGCTCGAGGTCGACCTGTCGTTGAGCTGATCCCGCGCGCTCCGTCCGTCAGGCGCGGTCCTCGTCGAGCTCGCGGTCGACCGGCATCGTCGCGCTCAGCAGCGGCGACGCGATCTCCGGGTCGTCCTGGTCGCAGACGAAGAGGAAGTCGATCACGCCGGTGTCGATCGTCGCGTGCACGCCTTCGACCTTCCACCGGCGGTCGATCGTCCGCACCCGCGTGACCGACCCATCGTCGGCGATCGTCCCGACGACCGAGCCGCGGACGTCGCCGTCCTCCTCGCCCTCGGCGGATGCGCAGAAGCAGACCAGCTCGTCGGTCAGCGCCGTCGCGTCGGAGAAGCAGAGCGGGACGCCGTCGAGCTCGCCGAGGTCATAGGCGCGCAGCTCGACGAGCTCGTCGGGGTCGACGACGAGGTCGTCGCCGAGCGTCTGCGACAGGTCGCGGAGCTCGAACTCCGCGACGGTGTTCGGCGCCTCGCCCTTGTTCGCGCGGTGGAAGAGCCAGAGGCGGTCGCCGAGCACGGCCGCCCCCTCGATGTTGATCCGGCCCCCGAGCTCGGCGCGCATCAGGTCGTAGGCGGGGGCGAGGTCGATTGTCCGCGGGTCGCCGGCGAGCGAACCGTCGGCGGCGAACGACCAGAAGAAGCCGCGGTCGCGGTCGGGCTTCGAGCCCGACCCGAGCCCGAGGAGGCCGCCGTTCGGCTCACCCGGCACCGGCGGCAACGCGGTCAGGCCCTCGAGGTCGGGCTTCTCGCGCTTGCGCTCGCCTTCGTCGCTCGGCAGGTCGCCGGCGAGGACCTGGCGCGCGGCCCCGGGCGCCCCGGACGCGAGCTCGAAGATTCCGACCTGGAGCAGGTCGTCGCCGACGACGTAGACGAAGTCACCGCGCCGGGCGACGCCGGATGCGGACGCGATGTGAGCGGGGCGCCCCTCGTCGGGTGGCTCGATCAGCTCGAGCTCGCGCACGCTGCGGAGTTCGAGCGGCGGCAGCTTCTCGTGCGGAGCCCGGATTTCGGCCATGAAACCCGGTTACCCGGAAGCGAAGGCTTTCCTCGCGGGCTCGGCCCCGGGGATCGGCGGGACGTTCGCTCAGCCGGAGGCCCCCGGCTTGCGTGCGCGGACGATCGCCGACGCGGCGTGCTCGTGAACCCGATGCGTCTCGACGATCTCGACGTCCTCGAGCCCCGCCGACTCGAGCCCGGCGCGGAACTCGTCGGCGGTCAGCGCGCCGGCGATGCAGCCGGTCCACTCGTCGACGTCGCGGCGCGTCTCCTCGTCCATGCCGGGGTCGGCGATCACGTCGGTGACGGCGAAGCGGCCGCCGGGACGCAGCACCCGGGCGGCCTCCCGCAGCACCGCCCGCTTGTCGGCGGAGAGGTTGATCACGCAGTTGGAGATGATCACGTCGACCGACTCGTCGGGAAGCGGGACGTCCTCGATCGTTCCCCTCAGGAACTCGGCGTTCTCGACCCCGGCCTGGCGCTGGTTCGCCCGCGCAAGCTCGAGCATCTCGTCGGTCATGTCGAGCCCGAACGCCTTCCCGGTCGTGCCCACCCTGCGCGCCGACAGCAGGACGTCGATCCCGCCGCCGGAACCGAGGTCGAGGACGGTCTCGCCTTCGTTCAGGTCGGCGACCGCGGTCGGGTTGCCGCAGCCGAGCGACGCCAGCTTCGCGGCGTCGGGGAGGGAGTCGCGCTCGTGCTCCGAGTAGAGCGCCGACCCGAAGGTCTCGGCTTGGTCGGCGGTCAGGACCTCGCCACCGCCGCATCCGCACGACGAGCCGGCGGGGCCGCAGCTCGCCCGCTCCTCGGCCCGCGCCGCCCTCGCGGCGTCCGCGTACCGGTCGCGTACGGCGTCGCGAATCCGCTTCGTCTCGATCAGTTGTTCAGCCACGTGCTCAGTTCCTCCAGTGCATCGGGGTTGACGTAGTAGTAGGCCCAGAGCCCGCGGCGCTCGGAGCCGACGATGCCGGCCTCGCGGAGGACCTTGAGGTGATGGGAAACCGTCGGCTGGGAGAGGTCGAACAGGGGGACGAGCTCGCAGACGCAGACCCTGCCGGCGTGCTTGCGCAGCACGTCGACGAGCTGGACGCGGATCGGATCGCCGAGCGCCTTCGCGATCCGTCCCATCCGCTCGGCCTGCTCGTGCTCGATGTCGGGGTAGACGACCGGCTCGCAGCACGGCCGGCCGTTCGGGCTCTTTTGCTTCGGAGTCAGCTCCAGATCGACGGCCATCGATATACGAATATCAATTGAAATGATGTTTGTCAATCGAATAGTCTCCCGCGCACCGAATCCGAAGCGGCAGGAGGAGGTATTTCGATGGCAGCTCGATTCCAGGACCTCGACGTCGACGTGATCATGCGCGGACACCTCGACAGGGGGCTCGCAGCACTGACCGACGAGTTCCGCGGCGTCTTCTCCGCCGCGACCGTGGAGCGGTTCATGACCGAGTCTCTGGCCGCGCTCGAGGGCGCCCGGTTCAACGACTTCGTCCCGCTCTTCGTCCACCGCTTCGCCCGCGAGCGATTGCGCGCGCTCGGCCAGCTTGAGGGAGCGGTGGCCAAGGACGTGCCCGAGGTGCTGTTCGTCTGCGTCGAGAACGCCGGTCGCAGCCAGATCGCGGCGGCGCTGCTCGATCGCCTGGCCGACGGGCGGGTGCACGTGCGCTCGGCGGGGTCCGCCCCCGGGCGCGAGATCAACCCGAACGTCGTCACCGCGATGGACGAGCTCGGGATCGATCTCTCGGATGAGTTCCCGAAGCCGATGACCGATGAGGTGGTGAGAGCCGCCGACGCGGTGGTCACGATGGGCTGCGGCGACGCCTGCCCGATCTACCCGGGGATGCGCTACGAGGATTGGGAGGTCGACGATCCCGCCGCCGCCGACCTCGACGGAGTGCGCCGGATCCGCGACGAGATCGCTGTGCGGGTGATGACGCTGCTCGCCGAGGTCGCGCCCGGGGAGGTCGCAACCGCCGAGCGCGGCGGGAACTGAGGCAGCGACGAGGCGCGTCGCCGCCGGCTAGCCGGAGCCCGGCTCGGCTCGGTGCGCCTTCTCTCGCCGCCGAACCTCGATGAAGGCAGAGCCGAAGCGCCTGAGGATCTCGACCAGGACCCCGATCCCGATCAGGAGGTAGAAGACGGTGAACAGCTTCATCCAGCCGTCCTCGAGGACGAGGTCGGGGTCGGCAACGCTCGAGGTCGTCAGCGTCGCGACGGCGAAGTAGAACGCGTCGACGATGTTCCAGCCGTTGCCGAGCGAATAGGTGATCGTCCCGACCGCGATCAGGAACCCGCCGGCGGCGACGACCGGGCCGAACTGCTCCTCGCGGACCGCATAGCGGGCCGCCTTCCGCAACCGGCGGAGCATCAGCAGGGCGGAGAGCATCGCCTTGGGATTCGCCCACCGGCCGGTCATCCCTCTCGGCCCATCGTCGTCGCGCGCGGCCCGGCGGCTCAGCCCGCGCCCGAGGAGCCGAGCACGGCCCTCGCCCGCCGCCAGCGGCGGGAGAGCGCGGCCTTTGGAGCCACGGCGGACTCGCGGGGTTCGCCGCCGGTGCGCTCGCCCTCGCGGCGGCCCCGAAGCCAGCGTGAGGCCGGCTGCTCGACGAACCGCCAGCTCGCGGCGCCGAAGGCGATCCCGCCGGTCATCGCCAGGACGAGGTGGGGGGCGGTCGAGATACCCGGGAAGAGCTGGTCGACCGCCTTCATCGAGATGTACCCCCAGAGGAAGATGCCGTACGACCAGCGGCCGAGCGCCTGCGCCGGGCGCGATGCGAGGACGCGCTGCGGACCGCGCAGGACCGGTCCGTGGAGGACCGCGGCGGCGACGAGCGTCGCCCCCGCGAGGGTGTCGAACTGGTCGCGGAGCTCCTCGAAGCGGAGCGGGATCAAGGCGCTGATCACGGTCAGGCCGAGCGCCGAGGCGAACGCGACGCCCGGGTGGCGACCCGGAAGCAGCACCCAGCGCGGCAGCAGGTCGCGCGAGTGCCCGATCGCGAGCGCGGCGAGAATCATCCCGATCGCGAACCAGTCGGCGCGGCCGAGGAGGGTGAACACGGGGTCGGGCGCGACCGGATCGGTGAGCGAGGTCGTTCGCACCGCCCACGAGAGCGGGATCAGCGTCAGCAGCCAGCCGATCTCCCGCCACAGCAGCGACGCCTGCGTGCGGCCCGGGCGATCGGAGCGGCCCCGCCACCACATCCAGACCGGCAGCGCGATGTAGAAGCTCAAGAACAGCGACAGCGACCAGGTCGGGGGCAGGCCCTCGAACGGCGTATCGGTGCCGTAGGTCTGGGTCAGGGTGACGACGCGCCAGCCGTCGCCGGGGCCGATCGCGTGAAGCCCGACGGTCGCCGCCGCGACCGCGAGCGCGACCCAGTAGCCCGGGAAGATCCGCGCCGCGCGGGCGCGCAGGAAGCGCAGCGCCGACGGACGCTCGCGGCCGTCGAGCCGGCGCTTGAGGAACTGGGTCGCGAGCAGGAACCCGGTCAGGAGCGCGAACGCGGTGATCCCGTGGTTCTGCTCCGACCATGCCCCGAGGCCCCACGAGTCGCCGACGGTGTGGTCGAAGACGACGAGCAGCGCCGCAAGCCCGCGGAGGCCGTCGACCGTGCGGATGCGCGCGGCTTGACCGGCGGGTCGGCCTGCGGACGGAGGGGTCAAGGGGCTGCGGTCTCGGCGTTAGGCATCCCTAATTCGGTAAGCCTAACTAAACCCGATGCTGACTGTCGGGATTGCGTCGAGTCCGCACGACGACGCGACCGGCGCGGTTTCGGCGCTCGTTCCGGAGGGTAGGCGCTGGTCCGTGAATCCCGCGAAAACACTCTTCGTCCCGGTCGGGATCGCGAGCGGCCTCGTCGCCGGGCTGGTGGCGAAGAAGCTCTACGACCTCACCTGGCAGCGGATCTCCGCCGACGAGGCGCCGGGGCCCGAGCAGCGGGAGGTGTCGATGCCGAAGCTCGCCGCCTCACTCGCGCTCGAGGGTGCGATCTTCGGCGTCAGCCGGGGCATGGTCGATCATCTGGCTCGCACCGGGTTCCTGCGCGCGACCGGAGCGTGGCCCGGCGACGAGGACGAGTGAGGCCGACGATGAGCTCAGGCTCCAAGCGCGCGATCGTCAAGCGGACCGCGACCCGATTCAGGGCCGGGAACCTGACCGACTGGGCCGCGGCGCTGACCTATTTCGGGCTGCTGGCGCTGTTCCCGGCGCTGATCGCGCTCGTCTCGGTGATCGGCCTGGTCGCCGACCCGCGCTCGGCGACGGAGACGCTGACCGACATCGTCTCCGACCTCGGCCCCGACACCGCCGCCGACACCTTCGCCGGCCCGATCGAGTCGATCACCCAGAACCGCGACACCGCCGGGATCCTGCTGATCGCCAGCCTCGCGCTCGCCCTCTGGTCGGCATCGGGCTACATCGGCGCGTTCGTGCGGGCCTCGAACGCGATCTACGAGACGCCGGAGGGCCGGCCGTTCTGGAAGCTCCGCCCGCTCCAGCTCGCCGTCACCCTGGTGATGGTGGTGCTCGCCGCCGCGGTCCTGGTCGCGCTGGTCGTCACCGGGCCGCTGGCCCGGGCGGTGGGCGACGCGATCGGCCTCGGCGACGGTGCGGTGACCGCTTGGGAGATCGCGAAGTGGCCGGTGGTAGTCGCCGTCGTGCTGGCGATGATCTCGCTGCTCTACTACGCGGCGCCGAACGCGCGGCTGCGCGGCGTGCGCTGGGTCGCGCCCGGGGCGGCGCTCGCGCTCGCGGTCTGGGCGATCGCCTCGGCCGGCTTCGCCGTCTACGTCGCCAACTTCGGCTCCTACGACGCGACTTACGGAACGATGGGCGGTGTCGTCGTCCTGCTGATCTGGCTCTGGCTCACCAACCTCGCGCTGCTGTTCGGCCACCAGCTGAACGCCGAGCGCGAGCGCGAGCGCGAGCTCGCCGAGGGGTCGCAGGTCGCCGAGCGTACGCTCCAGGTCGAGCCGCGCCAGGCCCCGAAGACGAACGACCCCGTGGGCTCGTAGTCGCGTCGCTGGCGGCGGCGCCACCGCCAGCGCCGGCGTCAGCTCGATCTCGGCTAGCGTCAGCCCGATCTCGGCTCGACGCTCTCAAGCATCGGGGCTCGGCGCCCTCGCTGCGCTCTTCGTCGCCTCCGTCGCCGCGCTCGCGGCGACGTTCGCGGTCTTCGTTCGGACCCGGTTCGGCCAGCGAATCGACCAGGGGGCATTCGAGGGCCGCGGCGTCGCCTCGCCGGACGCCCAGGACGCGGCCGCCGAGCTGTTGACGACGATCAGCGTCGGCAGCCTCGTGCTCGCGGTCGCGCTGCTCGCCGGCCAGGCGGTGCTCCGCCGCAGGCTGTTGCTGGCGCTCGTCGCCGCCGTGGTGATCGGCGGCTCGATCGTCACCACCGAGGTCCTCAAGCACATGCTCCTCCAGCGCCCCGACCTGATCGGCCGGGCGCCGTTCGCGAACACCTTCCCGAGCGGCCACGCGACGATCGCCCTCGGCGTCGGCGTCGCCGCGATGCTGGTCGTCCCGCCGCGGCTGCGTCGCGCGACGGCGTTCCTGGCGCTCGCCTACGCGGTCGTCGTCGGGGTCGCGCTGATCGCCGCCGGCTGGCACCGGCCGAGCGACGTCGCCGGGAGCTACCTCGTCGTCGTCGCCTGGGCGGCTGGAGCGGCACTGGTTGCGGCGGCGATCGACCGCGACGCCTTCCGCCACGCACAGGAGGAATGGCCGGGGCGTTCGGGAGCGCTCGCCTACGGGCTGCTCGGCGCTGCCGCACTCGCCGGCGGCTACGTCGCCGCGGTCGCCGCCGCGGTCGCGAGCGAGGCCGGGGCGATCGACTGGGCGCTCGTCGACGCCGCCTTCGTCGGCGCCTGTGCGGCGACGGCTGCACTCGCCGCGCTGGTGATGGCGGCCCTGCTGACTGCGCTCGAGGCGAGCCTCACCCCGCTCGGCGGCGAGGATCAGTAGTTGGCGGCGATCCGCTCGAGGATGTCGACGAGCAGCCGGTGGGCGTCGGGGGAGTTCGTATTGACGCCGATCACCGTCACCGTGATCCCGGCGTCGCCGACCCTGAGCCCGCCCTCCCCGCCGCCGGCGTAAGCCTCGTCGCCGATCCCCTCGAGCTCCTCGAAGTCGTCGCCGTTCTCGGCGATGACCCTGGTGTTGTCGTAGATCTTCTCGTCGCCGAGGAAGACCGCGACCCCGCTCGCCCGGAGCTCGTTCGGCCCGACGGGATTGCCCGTCGCCCATTCGCACCGACCGGGGGTGAACGATTCGGCGTCGCCCGGCGTGAACGTGCCCTCGACCCGCTCGCCGAGGATCGCCTCGACATCGGCGCCGGTGAGCAGCTCGCAGGCGTCGCGCTCGAACGGCGACGCGCCGTCCGCGGCCGGCTCCCCGTCTCCCGCCGCCTGCTCGGCGGCGGGCTCGTCCGAGCCCTCGGGCTCGGAGTCGTCGTCGCCGCAGGTGGCGACGAACACGACCACGAGGACGACGGCGGCAATCGCCGCGAGCAGCAGCAGCAGCAGTCGGCGAGCGGTCACGGTCCGCTGCTTGTACCAGATCAGTCGATGCGCAGTGCCTGCGCAGCGGACCGGATCCGCAGCTCCTCGAGTCGCTCCCGCTGGCGCTCGGCGCGGGCCGCGAGCGCGTCGAAGTCGAAGCCCTCGAGGTCGGACGCGACCGTCTCGCGCAACGCGCGCCACAGCGCCAGCTTGCCGGTGACGGCGAGCATCAGCCCGTCGAGCTCGAGCAGCCGGCTGAGCGGCGAGTAGGAGAGCCAGCGCCCGTTCGGCTTCAGCCGCCCGAGCTTCTCGCCGACCCTGGCGCCGAGGTCCTTGAGCTGGTCGGGCGCGACCCCGAGGCCCTCCATCAGCCGTTCGAGGACGTTCATGTCCTCCTCGATCTCGGCCGCGATCTGCGCCAGCTCGGCGCCGTACTCGTTCCCCTCGTTCGAGCTCGCAATCCTCCGCGCGAGGTTGAGGCCCGCAGTCGCGCCGGCGTGGTGGTCGCGGAGGTAGGTCGACAGCAGGCCCGGAGCGCTGACAGACGCAGGATCGCGCTTCGCCTGCGAACCACTGCTCTCTTGTCCTGGCTCCGCGCTCATCGACTTCCGTCCACTACCCGCCGCGAGGCGACGAACTCGTCGCGGGCCTGGAAGGCTACTCCCACCTGGACGGCCGGCCGGCGCTCAAGGCCGACACCGGCGGACGCCGATAGAAGGATCCGTGGAGAGCAAAGTCGAGAGGGTCGTGCTCGAGACCGACCGGCACCGGATCGTCGGCGACCTGACCCTGCCGCGCGAGGGATATCGGAGCCGCCTCTCGGACTTCCTCAACCGCGGCGACGTCGACTTCGTTCCGCTCGCCAACGCCCAGATCCGCTCGCT
This sequence comes from Solirubrobacterales bacterium, assembly GCA_035461385.1. Classification (GTDB taxonomy): domain Bacteria; phylum Actinomycetota; class Thermoleophilia; order Solirubrobacterales; family 70-9; genus DATHVI01. The sequence goes on along the minus strand of DATHVI010000168.1, from coordinate 16,143 downwards.
CGAGGGCGGCGCCCCCGTCGCCCGCTCATTCATCGCCGTCGCCCGCGCGCACGTCGTCCTCGCCTATCCCGACGCCGGCGACGCCGGCTGAGCGGCACCGGGCGGCGAGCCCGGGCGATCAGGGACGAAGCACGACCTTGAGCGCCTCGCGCCGGTCGTAGACGGCGTAGGCCTCGGGAGCATCGTCGAGGCTCATCCGATGGCTGACGAGCGGGGCCGGGTCGAGCTCGCCCGAGGCGAGCCCGGCGAGCACCGGGTCGAGGTGCCGGATCACGTTCGCGTGCCCGGTCTTGAGCGTCAGCGCTTTGATCCAGACGATCGCCATGTTGAGCTCGATCGGCTCCGCGTAGACGCCGGTCGCCGAGACCGTCCCCAGCTTGCGGGCAAGCCGGCAGGCGAGCGCGAGGGCATCGGGGTGGCCGACTGCGTCGATCACCGCGTCGACGCCCCGCCCTTCGGTGGCCCGCTTCGCTACCGCCCGCGGGTCGTCGTCGGTGAGGTGGACCGGCGTCGCGCCGAACGACTCCGCGAGCCGCAGCCGCTCGTCGACCGAGTCGACCGCGAGCACCGTCTCGGCGCCGGCGGCCCGCGCCGCCTGGACCGCGCAGAGCCCGACCGGGCCGAGGCCGAGGACCGCGATGCTCGAGCCGCGTTCGACGCCCGCCTCCTCGACCGCGTGGTAGCCCGTCCCCATCACGTCGCCCGCGAACAGGGCGACCTCATCGCTGATCCCGGCGGGCACGGCGCGCAGGGTGAGGTCGGCGTGGGGGACGAGCAGGAGCTCGGCCTGGGCGCCCTGGAGCGACCCGAGCGTCGCCCCGTGGCCGAAGACGCGCCCGTGGTCGCACTTGTGGAAGTCGCCGCGAGCGCAGAAGAAGCACTCGCCGCAGGCGGTGCAGTAGGTCCCGAGCACCCGGTCGCCGGCGCGCACCGACTCGACCGCGTCGCCGGTCGCGACCACCGTGCCGACGTACTCGTGTCCGAGGACGAAGCCGGGCTCGACCGGGACCCGGCCGTGGTAGATGTGGAGGTCCGAGCCGCAGACCCCGCTCGCCTCGACCTCGACGATCGCCTCGTCGGCGGCGGTGACCTCGGGCTCGGGGCGATCCTCGATCCTGACCTCGCCCGGCGCCTGGAAGGTGAGCGCGCGCACGGAGGCAGCATATGGGCGCGACCGGGATGGACCGGGGACGGCGCGATGCCGAGCTAGAGTCAGGACGGGCGGCAAGGAAGACGAAGTGATCAGCAACCGACGCCAGCTCGAGATCCGGCGCCGACCGCTGGTGCTGGCTCTCGTCGGACTCGCGCTCACGAGCGCCCTCGCCGGCTGCGGCCCCGATCCCGACGAGCCGCCGCGGGAGATCACGATCTCCCAGCCCGCGGGGCCCTACCATCTCGACCCCGCCTACGCCTACACCGGCGACGGCTTCGAGCCGGTCGGCGCGAGCGAGGCGATGTCGGTCGCATACACGCCGCTGCTGACCTACCGCCACGCCCCTGACGAGGCGGGGGCGGAGCTGATCCCCGGCGTTGCCCACGACCTGCCTGAGGTCGGCGACCGCGGGCGGACGTACCGGCTCGAGATCCGCGACGAGCTCGAGTACCCGAACGGGATCGCGGTCACCGCGAGCGACTTCGCGCACACGGTCAAGCGGGCCCTGCTCGCGGGCTCGCCGGCGACCCGCCTGCTCGAGGGCATCGAAGGGGTCGACGCCTATCTCGCCGGCGGCGATCCCACCGCCGACATCGCCGGGATCGCGGTCGACGACCGCAGCGGCGAGATCGTCATCCGGCTGACCGAGCCCGACGCCTCGTTCGCCCACGTGCTCGCGAGCTGGACCCTCGGCGTCGTTCCCCGCAGCACCCGGTTCGTCGACCGCACCGCGGATCCGCCGCCCGGCGTCGGGCCCTACGAGATCACCGACTCGGTGCCCGGCGAGCGGTTCACCCTCGACCGCAGCGAGAGCTTCAAGGCGCTCGACCTCCCTGACATCCCGACCGGGAGCGTCGACCGGATCACGGTCGAGGTCGCCGACGGGCTCGCCGGCGAGGCCGAGGGAGTGCTCGACGGAAGCCTCGACTACATGCGCGACTCCCCGCCGCCGCGGATCAAGTCGACCCTGCTCTCCGAGGAGGACGAGGACCGCTACCGCGAGCACGTCGCCGCGGCGACCTACGCGTTCCTCCTCGACCCGTCGGCGCCGCCGTTCGACGATCCTCTCGTTCGCGAGGCGGCCAGCCTCGCGCTCGACCGCCAGGCGCTCGCGCGGGCGTTCGACGGCGAGCTCGAGCCGGGCTGCGCGCTGATCCCTCCCGCCGTCCCGGGGTACGACGAGGACCTCGACGGCCCTGAGTGCCCGTACGGCGACCCCGGTGAGCCACCCGACGCCGCCGAGGCGCGGCGGATCGTCGACCTGGCGGGGGCCGCCGGCGCCGAGGTCGAGGTCTGGGGCATCGACGAGCCCGGGGTCGCCGAGGCGACCGAGGCCTACGCCGCGATGCTCGCCGCGATCGGCCTCGACGCCGAGCCGCGACTGGTGGCGCGCGAACGCCTCCTGCGCCGCCTCGAGGCCGGCGACCCGCCGGGCGAGGTCGCGTTCCTCCCGCTCGAGCTCGACTTCCCCGACCCGATGAACGCGTTCTCGCAGCTCGTCGCCGGGGCGCCGGGAGCGACGATCGGGGCCGTCGCCGTGATCGACGACCCCGTCCTGCGGACCGAGCTCGAGCGGCTGAACGGCGAGCCCGATGCGGCCGAGGTCGCCGAGGAGTGGGCGGCGCTCGATCGCCGCCTGATCTCCCCTCCCCTCGCCTACATCGCCCCGATCGGGCACCCGAAGCGGACGACGTTCGTCTCCGACCGCGTCGACGTCGACCGGATCGTCTTCCACCCGGTGTTCGGCAACGACCTGTCGACGTTCGCGCTGCGGCCGGAGGAGGAGCCGTAGCGGGAGGCCGCGCTCAGCTCAGCCGCTCGCGAAGCCAGGTCGCGTTGCGGACGGCGAACGCCTCCCAGTCGTTGTTCGCGTAGACGAACACCTCCGCCCGCGAGCGCCAGGACGCGATCCGGCGCTTCCACGCCTCGAGCTCGGTGGTCGAGTAGTTCCCGCGCCGGCCGCGACTGCCGTGGTGGAGGCGGATGTAGGTCCAGTCCGTGGTCAGCTCGTGCGACTGGAACCTGCGCTCCGGGTGGTCGCCGATCACCAGCGCGACCCGGTGCTCGCGGAGCAGCGCGATGACGTCGGCGGCGAACCAGCTCGGGTGGCGGAACTCGATGCAGTGACGCCAGTCAGGGAGCGCGTCGAGCGCGGTGGCGAGGCGCTCGTCGTCGCGGTGGAAGGTCTCGGGTAGCTGCCACAGAACCGGGCCCATCTTCGGCGTCGCGAGCAGCGGCTCGAGTCGCTCGGCGAAGCGGGCGATGCCGCTCTCGAGCTCGCGCAGCCGCTTGATGTGGGTCAGGTAGCGGCTCGCCTTGATCGCGAACACGAACCCCTCCGGAACCGTCTCCGCCCAGCCGGCCACCGTCTCGGCGGTCGGCAGCCTGTAGAAGGTGGCGTTGACCTCGACGGTGTCGAACAGGGTCGCGTAGTACCCGAGCCAGCGCGACACGGGCACGCCCTTCGGGTAGACGGACTCGCGCCAGTGGGCGTAGTTCCAGCCCGAGCATCCGATCCGGACCGGCTTCATCGCAGATCCAGTACCCGATCGGGCTACGGGCTGATCCCGTTCCAGGGCTTTACCCGGACCTTGCGCGCGCCGCGCTTGCCGCGCAGGCGGACGACCCGGTCGACGACGTTGTTGGCGGTGCTCGCCTCGTTGATCTCGCCGCGCGGGTTGACCTCGAGCCGCAGCAGGTAGCGCCCGTTCGGGACCTTGGTGATGTCGAACGCCTGTCCGGCGACCGACTGGTAGTAGGTGTCGGCCCAGCCGACGGGAAGCTTCTCGCGGATCCAGATCGAGCCCGGGTCGCCGCACGAGCTGCCGATGCTCGGGAACCACTCGGCGCCGAGCACGGTGAGGTCGACCGGGTCGGTGGGCACGATGCAGAACGACTGCTTGCGGCTCCTCACCGTCGCCCCTCCCGGCTTGACGAGCGAGAAGCGGGCGAACTGCTCGAAGTGCCAGTGGTCGTGGCCGCGGGCGCGATGGAAGTGCATCGATCCGGCCGGGGCCTTCCCGACCACCTCGCCCCCGGGGTCGAAGAAGTACTGGAACGCGTCCATCACCGCCTCGCCGGGGCGCCTGTACCCCTCGATCACGAGCGGCGCCGGGCCGGCGTTCCACGGCGAGGAGGCGAACCCGATCAGGTCGCGGCGGCCGCGACGACGGGTGCGCACGTCCCAGAGCGGCAGCGCCTCGAGGTCGGGAAGCGTCGCGGGATCGGGATCGTCGAGCACCGGCGCGCTCAGCGGCGTCGCCGCCGGCTCGGCGGCTCGCCGCCCGACCGGTACCGGTACCGGCGACGGGCCGCGGCGACCGCCGCGCTTGCGCGCTCGCCGCACCCGGAGCCCGATCGCGACCTCGCCGTCGGCGGCCGGGATCGCGAGCAGGTCGCGGTAGCGCTTGGCGATCCGGACCGTGACCCGGTAGTGACCCGGGCCGACCCTCACGCCTCCGAGCCGGGGGCGCACCGCCCAGCCGGAGTCGATCCCCCACGCCATGCCGCGCAGGAACGGGAACCGCCTCCCGCAGCCGACCGGGTACCGGGGCAGCACCGGGCCCGTGTCGTCGATCCGCTCCCGGAGGCCGGCGTTGGGGCAGAAGGTCCTCGCCGCGCGGGCGACCGGCCGGCTGCCCGGCTTGCCGGCCTTGCGGACCTCGACGGCCAGGAACCGGTCGAGCCCGCGCCACTCGTCCGCAGCGCCGGGCAGCTCGCGGAGCTCGGCGCCGGTCTCGCCGTCGAGCTGGACCGCGCGCCGGCCCTGGTAGGACGGGCGGGTGACGTCGATCCGGAGCTCGCCGCCGGTCGGGGCGACGTAGAGCCCGAGGTTGTTGAGCAGCACCCGGCGACGCCGGAACGACTGCACGGCGACCTTCTTCTCGGTGCTGAAGATGCGAACCGACGGAGGGTCGACGGTCGCGTTCGCCGGCGACGGCGACGCGGTCGCGCCCGCCCCCGCGACGACCAGGAGCGCGCCCGCCCCGGCGAGCCCGCGCATCAGTCGTCTCGGTTCGATCATCGCTCCCTCCGCTGGCCGCACATACGTTAGAGGTACGCGCGGGGGCGCGATTGCATCACGTTGAGCCGCCGGCGGGCGGCGGGTGTACGGGCGCCGCCACGGCCCGGGCCTAACGGCGGCGCAGCCCTTCAGCAGCTCCTCACCGGGCCGCTCGGCCCGCCGGTTCCTCCGCCGCCGTCCCGCCCGGGATCTGGAACCGCTGCCGGTAGGCGCCCGGGGCGAGGCCGGTCAGCCGCTTGAACAGGCGCCGGAAGGATGCCGGGTCCTCGTAGCCGACCGCCCAGCTGATCTCCTCGATCGGTTGGTCGCTCGTCTCGAGCAGGCGCTTCGCGCGCTCGCCCCGGATTCGCTGGACGTAGGCGTATCGGGGTGTCGCCGGTGGCGAGCTTGAACCGTCGCTTGAACGTCCTCGCGGCGAGGCCCGACCAGCGCACCATCTCGTCGACCGGAGCGGCGACGGCGTAGTTCTCGGCGATCCCGCGCTGGGCGGCGAGGATCGCCGCGTCTTTCCGCAGGATGCGCTGGCCCGCGGTCACGAGCGGCCCAGAACGAGCTCACGCACCGCCGCGACTCCGGCGAGGTGGCCGCTGCCCATCGCGACGGCCACCTGCTGGGGCGCCACGGCGACGTCGCCGGCGGCGTAGACGCCGGGCACGCTGGTGCGCGCTTGGGCGTCGACCTCCACCAAGCCGTGATCGTTGAGCGCTAGGCCGAGCCGCTCGGGAAGGCGACCGCGGGGCCGCAGCGGCGCATGCACGAGGACCGCCTCGCACGCGACCTCGGAGCCGTCCTGGCGGACGACCGCCCGGACCGCCTCATCCTCGACCTTGAGCCCGGCGACCTCGCCCGGCTCGACCACGGTCACGTCATCGCTCCAGGCGCTCAGGAGCGCCGCCTGGCGCTCAGCCGTCGGCCGCTCTCCGCAGACGACGAGAGGACGGTCGCGGACCTCCCAGCCGTGGCAGAACGGGCAGTGGAACACCGCGCCTCCCCAGTGCTCGCGGAAGCCCGGAAGAGCTGGCAGCTCGTAGTCCATCCCGGTCGCGAGGATCAAGGTACGGGTCGTGACCTCGCCGTCCCCGTTCGCGAGCACGACGAGGAAGGCGTCGTCTTCGGGCCGCGCGTCGATCGCCTCGGCGTCCCGAACGACGACGGCGTCGTAGCGGGCGAGCTGCTCGCGAGCGTGAGCGTAGAGCTCGCCGGGCGCCGTGCCCTCCTGGCCGAGCAGGCCGCCGACGTGCGCTGCGGGGCGGTTGCTCTGCCCGCCGAGGTCGAGCACCAGCGTCCGCCGCCGCGCCCGGCCGAGGACCAGCGCCGAACTGAGGCCCGCGACCCCGCCGCCGATGACCACGCACTCCCAGTCGGTGCTCATGCCGCCAGGCTAGCGATTGATGAGAATCGCTCTCATTGACCGGCCTGCGCAGAGGACCGGCGTCGGCCGAGCGATCATCGGCAGACTGCCACGCCCGACCCGACCCGCGCCGACGCCGGGTCCGGCTTCGTCACTCGACCAGGCTCTGATCTGCGGCCGGATCGAGAACCTGCTGAAGGCCCCGGGCATAGGCTCCGAGCGCCTCTCCGACGCCACCGTGAAAGGTCGGGAACGCATAGATCATCCGCCGCAGCTCAGCGATCGGCAGCTTGGCGTGGACGGCGGCGCTCAGCATGCCGAGGACCTCACTCCCGCGCGGCCCGACCGACGTCGCCCCGACGAGCACGCCCGCGTCGCGGTCGACGACCAGCTTGATGACGCCCTCGTTGCCCGGTCCGTGGAGCCAACCCTTGAAGGTGGCGGGCACGCTCTTCACGGCGCTCACCAGATCGATGCCCGCCGCTCGCGCGTCCTCCTCGCTGATCCCGACCGCCCCGACCTCCGGGTCGGTGAAAGTGACCCGGGGCACGGCGTGGTAGGCCGCCGGTGGAGCGCTCTCGCCGAGGAGCTGAGCGGCAACGATTGACGCCTGGTAGAGCGCGACGTGGGTGAAGTTACCGCGTCCGGTCACGTCTCCCATCGCCCAGATGCCGTCCGCGGCGCGCATCTGATCGTCGACCTCGATGAAGGCCGTGGATCCGTCGATCCCGGCGGCATCGAGGCCAAGTTCGTCGAGATCAGCACTCCGCCCAACGGCGACGAGCAACCGGTCGGCGACCAGGTCGGTTCCCCCGCTCAAGCTGACGATCACGGACTCGCCTCGCGCCTCGACCTGCTCCGCCCGCGCCCCGGTCTGCACCGCGATGCCCTCGGCCTCGAACGCTGCTCCCACGACATCACCGGCCTCGGGTTCTTCCAGCGGGAGCAGCCGCGGACGCGCCTCGACCATCGTCACGTCGACCCCGAACCGGGAGTACACCTGTCCGATCTCGCAACCCGCCGCGCCGCCGCCGAGAACGATCAGCGACCCGGGAAGCTCCTCCGCCTCGATCGCGTCGTGGGTGGTCCAGTAATCGACGTCGGCGAGACCCGCAATCGGAGGGATTACGGGCTTGGTACCCGTCGCGATGACGATCCCCCGGCGGGCGGTGAAGGTGTGGTCATCCACCGCCACCGTGCGGGGGCCGGTCAGCTTGCCGCGCCCACGCACGAAGCGGCCGCCCTTGTCCTCGAATCGCGCGACCGCGACGCTGTCGTCCCAGCCCCCGGAGGCCTCCTCGCGGATTCGCTCTGACACGGGGCGCCAGTCCGGGGTGACGTCCGCGCGTCCGGCGACCCCCTCGACCCTCCGAGCCTCCTGGAGCAAGTCGGCAGCCCGGATCATCATCTTCGTCGGGATGCATGCCCAGTAGGCGCACTCCCCGCCCAGCAGCTCGGCCTCTATCCCGACGACGTCCAGCCCCTCCCCAGCGAGACGCAGCCCCAGATCCTCGCCACAGGTGCCCACCCCGAGCAAGACGACGTCCACCTTCTCAGCGGTCATCTCGCTCCGAGGTTGTCGGCCGCCAAGCGTCCTTGCCCAAGGGCGAAATCCTAAACGCTCCAACCGCTCGCGACTCGGTGATCGGAGATCGGCCTGGCATGATCAGATCGTGACCTCGACCTGCCCGAACTGCCGCGCGACGGTCCCGCCGGGAGCGCGCTTCTGCATGAACTGCGGGAATCCGGTCGCTTCCGAAGCCGAGGGGTCCGGCCAACGCGCTCAGGTCACCGCCGCGGTACCGCCTGCGCTCGCCGAGAAGATGCGCGCGGCTCCGGTTACCGGCGAGCGCAAGCCGGTGACCGCCGTGTTCGCGGACGTGGTCGGCTCGACCGCGCTTGCGGAGAGCATGGATCCCGAGGAGTGGATCGGAATCATGAACCGGGCATTCGAGCTGATGTCGCGAGCCGTCTATCAGTACGAGGGGACGATCGCCTCCCTGATCGGCGACGGGCTTCTGGCTTTCTTCGGTGCCCCCGTCGCGCACGAGGACGATCCCGAGCGGGCGGCGCTCGCCTCCCTGGCAATGGTCGACGCGATCGCCGAGTACCGCTCCTACCTCGCGGCCGCCCGAGACATCGACTTCCAGATCCGAGTCGGCGTCAACACCGGCGAGGTCGTGGTCGGCAACGTCGGAAGCGATCTGCGCTACGAGTACAGCGCCCTCGGGGACACGATGAACGTGGCCGCCCGAATGGAAGCGACCGCACCGCCCGGCGGCGTGCTGGTTACCGCGGAGACGCACCGATTCATCGCGGCGCGGCTTCGCACCGAGGACCGGGGGGAGATCAGCGTCAAGGGGAAGTCCGCGCCGGTACGCGCCTTCCAGGTCCTCGGCCCCAAGCCCGTTCCCGACCCGGCCAGGGGCGTCGCTGGACTGACCAGCGAGATGGTCGGGCGCGACGCGCAGCTCGACGAGCTCGCAGGCGAGCTCGTCGCCCTCGAGGCCGGGAACGGCGGCGTCGCGGTGATCTCCGGCGAACCAGGGATCGGCAAGAGCCGGCTGCTGGCCGAGTGCAGACGCCTCGCCGCCGTCGGCGAGCGCACGATCGCCTACGCCGAAGGCCAGTGCCTTTCCTACGGGCACAACCTCCCCTATCACCTGATCGTCGATCTCGTGCGCTCGATCCTCGGCGTCCCGCCCACCAGTGGGGACCGCGAGACCCACGCGGCTCTGCGCGGCCACATCGATCGATATCTCCCTCGGGCCGACGCATCCGAGGTCGCCGCCGACCTCGAGCATCTGCTGTCGCTGGATCAGGATCCCGCGACCGCGAGCCGGCTCGAGAAACTGGATCCGGCCGGGCTCCAAACGCACTACGTCGACTCGTTGCGCCGCTTGATCGCCGCCGAGGCGGCCGCGGCGCCGCTGGTGCTCGCCTGTGAGGACGTTCACTGGGCCGATCCCTCCTCGGTCGAGATCCTCGAGAAGCTGCTGACGCTGCTCGGGCCGCGACACCCGGTCCTGTGGTTACTCACGCTGCGGCCACAGGTCTCGCCGGAGACTGACGTCCTCCTCGCCGCGGCGCGAACGAGCTACGGCGAGGCCGCACGAGAGCTGGTCCTCGATCCGCTGTCGAGCGAAGACAGCCGCCGGCTCGTCGCGAACCTACTCGAGATCGAGTCGCTCACCGAGCCGGTACGCGAGCTCATCTACGAGAAGTCCGACGGCAACCCGTTCTTCGTCGAAGAGGTGATGCGGATGCTCATCGAGCAGGGTGCGATCGAGCAGCAGGACGGGAGATGGAGGGCGACCCGGGCGATCGACGACGTCAAGATCCCGGACAACCTCCATGGCCTGCTCGTCGCGCGTATCGACTCTCTGCCGCCCGATGCCCGGCACACCCTGCTCGTCGCGTCCGTGATCGGCCGCCGCTTTGCGACGCGGGTCCTGGACGGCGTACTCGAGGCTGCGGCGGCACGATGACCACTGTGATCGAGAAAGAGCTCGACCTGCTCCGGTCGGCCGATCTGATCAGGCTGGCGTCGACCGAGCCCGACGTCGAGTACCTGTTCCGCCACGCGCTGCTTCAGGACGCCGCCTACAACCTGCTGTTGCGCGGGGAGCGGCAGGTGCTGCACCGGGAGGTCGCCGACGTCCTCGAGCGCTTGTTTCCCGACCGCCGCGACGAGCTCGCCGCCGTGCTCGCCCACCACTACGAGCGGGCCGAGGAGTGGGACCGCGCGATCGAGTACCTCGTCCTTGCGGGGAGGCAGGCGTTGAGGCGCTTCGCGAACCGCGAGGCCCGAGATCTCCTCGACCGGGCGGCCGAGCACCTCGACGCTTCCGACCTCGATTCGAACCTGGCCCTGCGAGTCGAGGTCGGGCTCGGCCGCGCCCAGGCTGGTTTCAGCTTCGTGCCGTTCGATGAAAACCTCGCTCTGCTCGAGGACACGCTCCGGTGCGCCGAGGAGCTCGGCGACGACCACCTGCTGGCCGCCGTCCATCTCCAGATCGGCCGGGTGAGGAGCGCTCGCGGCGAGAGCTATGCGACGAGCCCGAAGCTCCGCACGTCGCTCGACGAGGCCGTGCGCCTCGGTGCGACGCTCGGAGACCGCTCGGTGCGCGCGCTGCCGCTATCGCTGATCGGGTCCGCGCGCCTCGCGAGCGGCGACCAGGCCGGGGCGATCGAGGCCCTCGAGGAGGCGCTGCCCATCCTCGAGGCAATCGAGGACTACTCGAGCGCCGCGCTGACCGCCGGCACCCTCGGCCGCGCCCTGGCCCGAGCGGGAGATTTCGAGGCAGCCCGCCGCGCGAGCGAGGCCGCACAAAAGATGGCCGAGCGGAGCGGTGACCCGAACGTGATCGTCGACACCGAGATCTTCGCGGGGATCGTCGCGGCCGAGCAGGGCAACCTGGACGAGGCGATCGAGCGGACCCGGGAGGGCGTGCGGCTCGCCGACGAGGTCGGAAACACCTACTGCTCGCTGGTCGGCAACTTCTACCTCGGCGATCAGCACCTGCGGCGCGGAGAGCCAGGCGACGCCGTCGCGTCGATCGAGCGCTCGCGAGAGCTGGCCGAGTTCTGCGACGCAGGCTCGATCGTCAGCCTCAGCGACGCGTGGATGGGCGCCGCGCGCGCCGCCGGTGACACCGATGAGCTGGACGCGTTCGAGGCGCCCCTTCAGCACGCGCGTGCGCTCGGAAACCGCCACGGAGCGAGCCTCGTCCTCCAGCTGCGGGCTCGCGCGAGGGCCGCCCCTCCCGATCCGGACTGGCAAGGCAGCATCGAGGACCTGCGGGCTGCCGCGAGCGATCTGGAGGATCTGGGAGCCCGACCGGTCCTCGCGCGGGTGCTCGCCGATCTCGGTCGAGCGCTGGCCGCAGCGGGGCGGACGGACGAGGCAGCGGATGCGAGCCGCCGTGCTGAGGAGCTCGCGCAAAGCATGGGGCTGAACCCCGAGCCCCCGGCATTCTGAAGCGAGGACTCGGCCGGCCCATCTGGCGTGTTCGCTGCAAATCGGGGGTGCATGCCTCGTGCGCCAGTCTCCGCGCCAGTTCGTAGCGATTGAGCGATGAAGACGCGGTCCCGTCAAGGGCATGGGCACGAGGACGTGAAGCCCATGCCGAGGCGATCAACGAGCGGCTCGCCGACGGCTCGATGCCTTGCGACGGCCCTTGACGCCCGCATCTCGCGCGGAGGGGGCGTGACGATCTAACTCTGGCGCTGCTCCTTCGCATGGAAAGTGGCGGTTTCACGAGCTTCCGTTTACCCCCTGTCTGCTCCCCCGCCTGGCGGCTTCGAGAGGCTCGGCGAAGCTCCGGAAGTAGCGGATCTCCGTGAGCTTCGCCTCGCGAACCACGCTGGTGCTGGCGAGTCGCATCTCAACCTCGTCCTCAGTGCCCTTCATCACACCGCGCGAGCGTGCTCGCAACCACGGAGTCCCCACCGCGACGAGCTCCACGCTTGCGATCTCGAGGCTCTCCCAGGCCCCTCGCAACTCCAACCACAGGCGGAGGACCTCGTCGCGACCATGGCTGGTCTGCGAGTCGGCGAAGTCCGCGAACGCGTGCAGCGTGACGTCAGGGGCGACGTGCTCGCCGACGAACGCCTTCAGGTCGTCTTCGCCGCGGTTCCTGGCGTCGAAGTTCCCGCGGACGATCTCGACGCTCTGCCGCGACATCACGTCGCGCAGTATCTCGCCGGCGGTCTGCGCGCCGAGACCTCTGAGTTCCTGGGAGGCCATCCGTACCGAGCACCGAGGAAAGACCCGTGCTGGGCACGGTTTCCAACAGGGGCCCCCTGTGCAACCGTCGGGGTGATTTCAATCCGAAGGAGGCAACGATGACTCCGAACATGGGCACCCTGGATCGTGGTGTTCGGGGCCTCATCGTGGCGCCGGCGGCGATCGTGGTGGCGCTGATTCTTGGCGCCGGCACGCTCTTCGGAATCGTGCTGTTCGTCGTCGCCGGCATCATGCTGGCCACGTCCGCCACGGGCTACTGCCCCAACTACACCCTGCTCGGCATCTCCACCCAGCGTGGACTGCATCGCGTCGGCCATGGCCCACGCCATCGCCACGCATAGGGCAGCTGCGCCGGCGGCCCCGGAGCAAGGAGGGCAGCGACGATGCGACGGATAGTGATCGCTGTTGCCCTCACCGGGGTCGGGGTGTTGGCCGCGCGGGCACTTGCGCCCAAGCTGCATGAGCGGCTGATGGCTGGCTGCAAGCGCATGTTCGAGGGGATGCCCGACGAGTTCCCGTCCAAGCGGATGATGGGCGGTATCGAGGAGATCCGCGCCAACACTGCCGGGAGCGTGGAGCCACTCGAACAGCGCGACCAGGGCGAAGCCGAGGCGCCCGGCGAGGTTGCCTCGGTGCACGCCCTCGCCAGCCCGACTCAGAGGAGGTAGGAAATGAACTTCGCACAGACAGTCTTGCTCGCTGATACCTGGGGCATGCACGGCGACGACTGGGGCGCGGGATGGATGGTCGTGATGATGGTCCTGATGGTGCTGTTCTGGGCAGCAGTGATCCTCGGGATCGTTTGGCTCGTCCGCGGTGGCGCCACCGGCAACTGGAGCCTGCCCGCACGGCGAAGCGAGACCCCGGCCGACATCCTCGAGCGCCGCTTCGCCGAAGGCGCGATCTCGGCGGAGGAGTTCCGCGAGCGGCGAGAGGTGATCGAAGGCGGGGGCTCGTAACGGATCGCCCAAAGGAGGCTGAACATGAACATCCCCACCACGCTTCCCCTTGCTGACACCTGGGGGATAGACATCGGCACCGGCTGGGTGATCGCGGTGGTCGTGATGATGGTGCTCTGCATGGGGGTGATGACGGTTCGTATGGCCTGGATGGGTGGAGGCTCCGCGCGCCGCGGGTCGATGCCCTGGGACGGATTCATGGCCAGAGAGAGCCCCATGGAGACCCTTGAGCATCGCTTCGCGGCCGGCGAGATCTCCGTCGAGGACTACCGGGAGCGCCGGGAGGTTCTCGTCAACGGGGACGCCAAGCCGAATAGCGACCACGAGGACGGGGGGCTGGCGACGCCCAAAGCACGAGAGAGGAGACAGCGATGAAGAAGGTGATCATCGGAGTCGTGGCCGTCGCAGCCATACTCGGGCTGCTGCGAGTAATAAAGCGCAAGGCTCACAAGGTCCGCGAGCACTGCGAGCAGATGGCTGCGAGGTGCAAGCAGATGATGGCGCAGTCCGGAGCCGGTGCCGAGGCAGCTGGGATGCACGAGCACTCCGAGCAGATGACTGCGCTGCACAACGAGAAAATGGACCAGTTCGGAGTTCGCGCCGCGGAGGCTAGGGCGCGCGAGCACCCCGAGCGACGGCTGCGCAGGTCGGTCGTCGCGGCGAGGCGCTGAGTGCGGCCCGAAGCGCCGTCCATACGGGGCGCGGCCGTCGGCGGCGTCCTCGGGACCTACGCGATGGATGTCGCGGGGCGCAGGATCGTCGCGCCCGCTCTCGGGAAGGGCCCCAGCGGCGGGCTCGGCCGCTGGATCGGCCACATGCTCAAGGGCCGGTTCACCCACGAGGAAATCGCGAAGGCGGCGCCCGTCGCGCATGAAGCCGCCATCGGTGTGGTTGCGCACTACGCGATCGGCCTCGTACTTGGCGCCGGCTACGGGCTGCTGCTGCGAGTACCGCAGCAGCGGCAAAGCACGCTGCCTCGCGCCACCGCATACGGCGTGGCAACCACCGTCCTGCCGTGGTTTTGGATGTTCCCGGCCCGCGGGCAGGGCGTCATGGGCCTTCGCGACGGTGACCTGCGAGTGCCCGCGTTCGCGCTCTGCACTCACGTCGCCTACGGCTTGGGCCTCGGGGTCGCACTGCGATCCCGCTTCGCTCGATAAGCGGCCCATCAGGCGGGCCTGGTCGCGGTCGGGTAGGTTGGAGGCGCCAGCGCCTTGAGGTCACCTGACCAGCGGCGCCAGGTTCCTCCGCCCCCCATCGAACCGGGCATGCGATTCTCCCGCACCCGGCTCACCGTCGAGCAGCTCGAGCCCGAGACGAGCGCCTGGTTCGCGGAGCGCTACGGGGACGATGTCGTGGTCGACGAGGGCCCGCTGTTCGTCCCAGAGTGAGCGCCTGAATTTTTGGGAGGCGATCCCGGCGGCGAACGCCGAAGCCCGACCAGACGGCATCGCGCGTCCCGCACGGCCTCGCCATGCCCAGGTGACATCGAGGTCCCGCACTACCTCTTTTCGTGCGCCCGCGTGCACACGTCGCGCGCCCGGTGCTCGCGCGGAGGGGAAGCGCGGGGCGAGCAGGCATCTCTGTCACTGGGCAGACGATCACCCTGGGCGCCGCGTACGGCGAGGTTCTCCCACTACATCCGGGGGCCAATCGCCGACGCCGCCGATGTCAGCGAGCAGAGGATGTTGGGAGCTCTCGCCCTCGGGACCGGGGCTGCCCGGCGGGCCGTCCGCTCGGTAGTGCTTCGTACCTAGGTCACACCGGCGGTGTATTTCCGCATGCATGGAGAGGGGCTCTTCGCGGGACGAGTCGACCCGGCAGTCGGGTAATAGACCGGCCTTGGGTTGGCTTGCCGTGGTCGGCTACCTGGCGCTGACCGCCGCTCTGATCTGGGAGGGGGAGCGGCTATCAGATCCGTTGCCCGATCTCGTGCTCGCGATCGTCTCCGTCGTCGGGATTCTCGCGGCGGGCGCCCTCGCGGGGGAGGTGCTGTTCGTCGTGATGAGCTTCGCCGTGTTCGCGTCGCTGCTCGTCTGGAGCGGGCCTTTGGCCCCTGTGTTCGTGGTGGTCGTTCTCCTGCCCGCGACCGCGGCTCTGCTCCTTGTCGGGGTCATCATCGGTCGGGTCCTCCGTCGCTCCCGCAGCGCCTGGCGGCCGGGATTCGTCGCCGCCGTGCTGGCGGTGTGCGTCACTGTGCCGGCGGTCGCCGCGGGGTATGACGTCGTCCGTCCGGCGAGGGATGTCGACCCCGATGACCCCCTCATCGTCGACTGGCGGAAGGGATCTCTGGGCGACGTTCGGTTCGGAGACGAGATCGAGGACGTATGGCGGGCTTTCGGGCGGTCCGAACCGGCGGGGCCCAACGAGCCGGTGGTCCCGCTTGGGGAGGACTACTACGAGATCGGCGGCCCCACGGGCTTCGGCGCGCCGCCGGGCCGGATGGAGACCGTCCGCTACGACGATCATGCGATCTTCCTTACGGGTGGATCCGTCCACGGAGGGGTGACGACCTCACCTCGCGCGACGACGCCGGAGGGAGTCGGAGTCGGGGACAGCCGCGAGATCGTCGAGCGCCGCTATCCGCGTGCCCACTGCTACGTCGCCAACGAGGGCAGCGAGTACAGCACGTTCCCGCTGTGCGAGGTCCGTGCGTGTGACCGCCGGCGGCTCGCCTTCGGCGGCGAGCCCATCCGCAGCATCTGGCTCGTCGCGGTCCGTGAGCATGCGGTCACGCAGTGCCGGGATCCCGAGAAGCCCACGCCTGACTGAGTCGCGTCGACGGGACGCCTGGGGCGGGTTCGCCAAGCAGGCGAGCGCCGCCTCCGCGCGTTCGACAGCGTGGGATCGGAGATGACCACGGCGTACCCTGAGCTGGCGCTCCCGCTTCGCGCAAGGGAGGAGCGG
>DATHVI010000167.1:0-28033 GCA_035461385.1 Solirubrobacterales bacterium | reverse complement strand
CCGGCGGTCGCGGCGGCGCCCGCCGCCCCGGCGCCCGCGGCGGCGCCGGCCCCCTCGCGGGCCTCGAACAGCGCCGACGGCTGGTCTTGCCCGCCGCCCGTGTAGGAGACGTCGGAGGGCTGCTCGCCGCCGCCGAACATCTGGTCGGCCTGCGCGGGCTCGATGTTGACCTCGACGTTGAAGATCACCCGCGTGAACTCCTCCCAGATCCCCGCCATCAGCTCGCGGAACATCGAGTAGCCCTCGTTCTTGTAGGCGACCAGCGGGTCGATCTGGGCGAACCCGCGCAGGTGGATCCCCTCGCGCAGGTAGTCCATCTCGTAGAGGTGCTCGCGCCAGCGGTTGTCGATGATCTGGAGCAGGATCTGGCGCTCGAGGTAGCGCATCAGCTCGGACCCGAACTCCTCCTCGCGCCGCTCGTAGGCCGAGCGGGCGTCGGCGACGAGCAGCTCGACGAGCTCGTCACGGCCCATGCTCTGGAGGTCGAGCTCGGCGAAGTTGACCCCGAGCGGCCACAGCTGGCTCATCTGCGTCTCGAGGCCGGCGAGATCCCAGTCCTCGAACACCTCGCCCGGCGTGTACTCGGCGACCAGCCGGGCGATCGCCTCGGCGATCTCCTCCTGGGCGACGTCGGACATGTCGCGGCCCTCGAGGATCTCGCGCCGGTACTTGTAGATCACCCGGCGCTGCTCGTTCATCACGTCGTCGTACTCGAGCACCCGCTTGCGGATCAGGAAGTTCTGCTGCTCGACCTTCTTCTGCGCGTTCTCGATCGTCTTCGTCAGCATCTTCGCCTCGAGCGGGTACTCCTCGCCCTCCTCGTCGGTGGGACCGAGGCGATCGAGGATCTTGTAGATCCGCTCGCCGGCGAACAGCCGGATGACGTCGTCCTCGGCGGAGAGGAAGAAGCGCGACTCGCCCGGGTCGCCCTGACGGCCGGAGCGGCCGCGGAGCTGGTTGTCGATCCGGCGCGACTCGTGCCGCTCGGTGCCGCAGATGAACAGGCCGCCGGCCTCGATGACCTTCTCGCCCTCGGCGGCGCAGCGGGCCTCGAGCTCGGGCAGGAGCTTCGCGAGCTCGGCCTCGTAGCCGTCGTCGCTCGGCTTGATCCCGCGCTTTCTGAGCTCTGCCTTGGCGAGCTGCTCGGGGTCGCCGCCGAGCTTGATGTCGACCCCGCGGCCGGCCATGTTGGTCGCGATCGTCACCGCGCCGAGCCGGCCCGCCAGGGCGACGGTCTCGCCCTCGCGCTGAGCGTGCTCGGGCTTCGCGTTCAAGACGACGTGCTCGATGCCACGACGCTTGAGCTGCTCGGAGAGCATCTCCGAGACCTCGACCGAGACCGTGCCGACGAGGATCGGCTGGCCGCGTTCGTGGCGCTCGACGAGCTCGTCGACGACCGCCTTCCACTTGCCACCCTTGGTCTTGTAGATCAGGTCGTTGTGGTCGGCCCGGACCATCGGCCGGTGGGTCGGGATCTCGACCACCGGGATCTTGTAGATCTTCATGAACTCGGTCGCCTCGGTGAGGGCGGTGCCGGTCATCCCCGAGAGCTTGTCGTAGAGGCGAAAGTAGTTCTGGAGCGTGATCGACGCGAGCGTCTGGTTCTCCTCGCGGATCTTCACCCCCTCCTTCGCCTCGACCGCCTGGTGGAGCCCCTCCGACCAGCGGCGCCCCTCGAGGATCCGGCCGGTGAACTCGTCGATGATCTTCACCTCGCCGTCGATCACCGCATAGTCCTTGTCGCGCTTGTAGAGCGACTCCGCCTTCAGCGACTGGACGAGGTGGTTGACGAGCGTGCCGTGTTCGGAGATGTAGAGGTTCTCGACCCCGAGGAACTGCTCCGCCTTCGCGACCCCGCGCTCGGTCGGGGCGACGGTCTTGTGCTTCTCGTCGTACTCGAAGTCGTAGTCGGCGGTCGAGGTGTCGCGGTCCTCGCCGAGCGACTTCAGCTTCGGCTTCGCTATCTCGCCGACCATCTGCTTGGCGAGTCGGGCGAACGTGTAGTAAAGGTCGGCGGCCTGCTCGGGGGCGCCGGAGATGATCAGCGGGGTCCGGGCCTCGTCGATGAGGATGTTGTCGACCTCGTCGACGATCGCGAACTTGTGCCCGGGCTGGACGGTGTCCTCGAGCGTCGGCGCCATGTTGTCGCGCAGGTAGTCGAAGCCGAACTCGGAGTTGGTCCCGAAGGTGACGTCGGCGGCGTAGGCGGCGCGCCGCTGCTCGGAGCTCATCTCGCTCTGAATCACGCCGACCGAGACCCCGAGCATGTCGTAGAGCGGCCTCATCCACTCGCCGTCACGGCGGGCGAGGTAGTCGTTGACCGTCACCAGATGGACGCCGTCGCCGGCGAGCGAGTTGAGGAACACGGTGAGCGTCGCCGTCAGCGTCTTCCCCTCGCCGGTCTTCATCTCCGCGATCGCCCCGTCGTGGAGCACCATCGCCCCGATCAGCTGGACGTCGTAGTGGCGCTGACCGAGCGTACGCTTGCCGGCCTCGCGGCAGAGCGCGAACGCCTCAGGGAGCAGGTCGTCCGGCGACTCGCCGTTACGGGCGCGCTCACGCAGCTGGTCGGCGGTGGTCCGGATCTCCGCGTCCTCGAGCAGCTCCATCTCGGGCTCGTAGCGGTTGATCGAGTCGACCCGCTTCTCGAACTCCTTGAACTTCCGCCCCTCTCCCAGCCGGAGCGCCCTGTCTATGAGGCCCTTAGCCATCAGATCTCCTGCGGCGGCTTCGCCGCCTCACATGCCTCTGCCGGCGCCCCTTCGGGCACCGGCCCAACGCTTCTGAGGGTACCGGTCGCGAGTCGGGCGGTGACGGCGAAGGGGGACCGGGCAGGTGGCGTTTGCCCGTGGCCTCCGCGGTGGCTCGGAACGCGTTTGGCAGTAAGGGCAGGAATTGTGATCCGGGGTCGGGGCGGGCCGCCGGGGCCGGCCGGGGCGCCGGCCCGGCTGAACCTGGTGAACTCACCCATATGGGCGTCGGCAATCCGCGGCCACGAACCCCGCGACTCGCAGCACGGCAGCCCGCCAACCCCCGTCGACCCCCGCTTCGGACCGAAGCGAGCCGCTAGGCCGTCCTCCGCCGCATCCGGTCCATGATCCGTCGGGTCTGGGAGCGCTTGCGGCGCTTGTCGCGGTGGCGCTTGACCTGGCGGCGGATGTCGTCGGCGAGGGCGCCGATCGAGTGCAGCATCTCAGGCGAGGCCTCCTTCGCGCGCAGCGTCACCCCCTTCAGGTGCAGGGTCGCCTCGGCGACCATCTTGTCGGCGATCGCCGGGTTCTGCTCCTCTCTCAGCTCGACCTCGAGCGTCGCCAGCTCGGAGACCTGACGGCCGATTCGGGCGAAGCGCTTGGCGACGTGGTCGCGGAGGTCGTCGGTTACCTGCGTGTTCCTGCCCCTGACCTCGATCCGCACGCTGACTCCCTTCCGTCCGACTGCAACGACCGCTTCGGATGCTAATGGTCCCCCGGCCGGGGCCCGGTGGGCGCGGGAGTCCGCGGCGCACCCCGCCCCCCCGGCGCGGCGATCGCGACGACGGCGGCGGCGATCTCGACGCTGCCGGCGCCGCGCAGCGCCCGCGCCGAGGCGGCGAGGGTCGCGCCGGTGGTGAGGACATCGTCGACGAGCAGGGCGCCGCGCGGGGGCGGATCGGCGCAGCGCACCTGCGGTGGTCGGGCGAGACGTTCGGCACGCGCCCGCCCGACCTGGCGGCGCCCGCTCGGGCGGACGAGACAGCGGCTGATCGGGAGGCCGAGCTCGCGGGCGAGGGCGCCGGCGACCCAGTCGGCGGAGTCGAACCCCCGCCGGCGCCAGCGGCGAGGGGCCGGCGGCACCGGGACGACTACCGCGCCCTCGGGCGGGTCCGCGATCGCCCGGGCGAGTGCCTCGGCGGCGAGCGGCGCCAGCGCGTGGCGCCGGCCGAACTTGAGCCCGGCGACGAGGTCGCGGAGGACGCCCGCATAGGGACCGGCGCCGACCACCGCATCGAACCCCGGCAACGCCCTCCGCACCGGCTCGACTGCGCCGAGCGCGGCGGCGCAGCGGGCGCAGGCCGGGCGCCGCCAGTCGCAGCCGCCGCCGCAGATCCCGCAGCGGGGAGGAGCGGCGAGGCTCGCCGCGATCCGCACGAGCCGGGACGCAACCACGCCGCGATCGTCGACGGGCCGGACCGGCGCGGGGCGCGGCGAGTGCGCCGAGATCGCGACCGAACCGTCGCGAGACGGGCCCGGCGCTCAGTCGAAGACGATCCGCTCGACCGCGCCGAGCTCGGCGTCGCAGCCAATCACCGGGGGCGCGGTACGGAGCGCCGTGTCGGGATCCTTGAGCCCGTGGCCGGTAAGCACGCAGACGACCGTGTCCGGAGGCGCCGCCCCCTCGGGGACGGGTAGGCCGTGGCTGAGGATCCCCGCCACCGAGGCCGCCGACGCCGGCTCGCAGAACACGCCCTCGCGCTCGGCGAGGAGGTGGTAGGCGGCGAGGATCTGCTGATCGGAGACGGCCTCGATCCGGCCGCGCGAGGAGGTCAGCGCGGCCATCGCCTCCTCCCACCGAGCCGGATTGCCGATCCTGATCGCCGACGCGACCGTCTCCGGCTCGGCCACCGGCTCGCCCCGGACCAGCGGGGCGGCGCCCTCGGCCTGGAACCCGTACAGCAGCGGCGCCGCGTCGCGCTCGGTGAAGCCGCGCCACCACGAGGTGACGTTGCCGGCGTTCCCGACCGGGATCGCGAGCGCGCCGGGGGGCTCGCCGAGCTCGTCGATGACCTCGAAGGCTCCGGTCTTCTGGCCCGCGATTCGGTAGTCGTTGACGGAGTTGACGAGCTCGATCGGGTGCTTGCGGGCGAGCTCGCGGACGAGCTCGAGCGCCTGGTCGAAGTTGCCGCGAAGCGCAACCACCCGTGCCCCGTGCATCAACGCCTGGGCGAGCTTGCCGATCGCGATCTTGCCCTCGGGCACGATCACCGCTCCGCGCATCCCGGCTCGGGCGGCGTAGGCGGCGGCGCTCGCCGCGGTGTTGCCGGTCGACGCGCAGATCACCGCCTCGGCGCCAGCGCCCTTCGCCCGCGAGACCGCGACCGTCATCCCACGGTCCTTGAAGCTCCCGGTCGGGTTCGCGCCCTCGAGCTTGAGCAGCACCCGGGCGCCCACCCGCTCCGAGATCACCGGCGCCTCGACGAGCGGCGTCGACCCCTCGTTGAGCGTCACCACTGGGTCGTCCGGCTCGAGCGGCAGCCGATCCCGGTACCTCTCTATCAGTGGCGGTGGGGACACTGTCGGGTCATCTAGCGACCAGCCGCTCCCGGACGCGGGAGGGGCATGTGGGCCGGCGGCGTTGCGCCGCCGGAGTGATATGTGAGGCGCCGAAAGGCGCCGCAGGAGGTGAAAATGTGCGCGGCGTAGCCGCGCCCCAGGTATTCGGGGCGGGAGCTGATGAGGCGGCCGTGTGTGCTCACACGAACTCTTCCTCGATCACCCGGATCGCGCGCGGGGTGCCGCGCACGAAGTCGAGCGTCGCGATCTCGTCGAGGGCGGCGTAGAAGCGGGCCTCCGGCCCCTCGTGCATCACCATCACCAACCGCGCCTCATCCCCGAGCCCCCGCTGGACGACGCTGCGGACCGAGACCTCGTTGCGCCCGAGGACGTCGGCGACGTGGGCGAGGACGCCGGGGCGGTCGGCGACCTCGAGGTGGAGGTAGAACGACGACCGGACGTCGGCGACGACCGGCAGCTCGTGCCGCGGCTGGTGCACCGGCGCCTTGCCGGCGAGGATCGAGACCAGGTCGCCGAGGACCGCGGTCGCGGTCTCCGGTCCGCCGGCACCCGGACCGGACATCGTGATCTCGGTGATCGTCGGCGCCTCGACCATGACCGCGTTGAACGGTCCCTCGACCGGGGCCAGCGGGTGCCCGCGGTAGAGGAAGCAGGGGAAGACCCTGACGCTGATCCCGCCGTCGACCCGCTCGGCGACGCCGAGCAGCTTCAGCGACAGGCCGAGCTCCTTCGCATAGGCGAGGTCGTCGGGCATTATCCCCTCGATCCCCTCGTAGGTGACGTCGGCGAGCCGGACCGAGGTGTGGAAGGCGAGGCGGGCGAGGATCGCCATCTTCGCCGCCGCGTCGGCGCCGTTCACGTCCTCGCTCGGATCCGCCTCGGCGTAGCCGAGCTCCTGGGCGCGACGCAGGGCGTCGGCGTAGGAGGCGCCGCTCGCCGCCATCTCGGTGAGGATGAAGTTGGTCGTCCCGTTGACGATCCCGAACACCTTCGTCAGCTCGGTCGCCGCGAGGCTCTCCTGGATCACCCTGATCACCGGGACGACGCCCGCGGCCGCGGCCTCGAAGCGGAGCTGGACGTTCGCGGCTCGGGCGGCGTCGAAGAGCGCGTCGCCGTGCTGGGCGATCAGCTGCTTGTTGGCGGTGATCACGTGGCGCCCCGCGCGCAGGGCGCGGAGGACGTAGTCGCGGGCCGGGTCGGTGCCGCCGATCAGCTCGACGACGATCTCCGAGCGCTCGAGGATCCGGTCGAAGTCGCCTTCGCCGCGGCGCAGCACGCCGGCGATCTCGGGCCGGCGGCCGGCGGCCGCCTCGATCTCCTCGCCCCGAGCCGCGATCAGCTCCGCGAACGCGCCGCCGACGGTGCCCCGGCCCAGCAACCCGATGCGCGCGACGTCGGTCATCGGTTGGCGCGCACCGGCTAGCCGGCGTCCCGCGCGACCAAATCCTCGTGGGTCTCGCGGCGGACGACGACCCGGGCGTCGCCGTCGCGGCAGAAGATCACCGGCGGCCGGGTGACGCCGTTGTAGTTCGAGGCGAGGCCATAGCCGTAGGCTCCCGTCGCCGGGGTCACGAGCACGTCGGCGGTGCGCGGGGCGGCGAGCAGCGCGTCGCGGACCAGGATGTCGCCGGACTCGCAGTGCATTCCGGCGATCGTCGCGGGGGAGTCGGGCGGCTCGCCTGCCCGGTCGGCGATGATCGCCTCGTAGCGGGCCCCGTAGAGCATCGGGCGCAGGTTGTCCGACATCCCGCCATCGACGGCGACGTAGGTCCGCACTCCGGGGATCTCCTTCACCGTCCCGATCCGGTACGCGGTGATCCCCGCGTTGCCGAACAGCGACCGCCCCGGCTCGATCAGGATCCGCGGCACCGGGTCGAAGACGCTGCGGATGCCCTCGACCTTCACCCCGACGTAGGCGTCGATCGACGGCGGCTCGTCGGCGGCGAGGTAGGCGATCCCGAGCCCGCCGCCGACGTTGAGGATCCGGCAGTCGTCGCCGGCGAGCCCGGCGAGCGCCTCGATCGCGTGCTTGTAGGGCTCGAGCTCGAAGATCTGCGACCCGATGTGGGCGTGAAGCCCGACCAGGCGCAGGTGACGCGAGCCGCCCACGGTCTCGATCGCCCGGGCCGCGAGCCCGTCCTCGAGCCCGAACCCGAACTTCGAGTCGAGCTGCCCGGTCTGGATGTAGCTGTGGGTGTCGGCCTTGATCCCGGGAGTGACCCGGATCAGCACGTCCTGCGGCCGGTCGAGCAACGCGTCGAGGCGCGCGATCTCGTCGAACGAGTCGACGATCACGTGGCCGACGCCGGCGTCGATCGCCGCCCCGAGCTCGGCCGCGGTCTTGTTGTTTCCGTGCAGGTAGATCCGCTCCGGCGCGAATCCCGCGCGCAGGGCCATGTAGAGCTCGCCGCCGGAGGCGACGTCGACCGAGAGCCCCTCCTCCCGGCAGAGCCGGTACGCGGCCGTGAACGGTGCCGCCTTGCTTGCGAACAGGACCTCGAAGTTGTCGGTCCGGGAGCGGAACGCCTCGAGGTAGGCCCGTGCGCGGGCGCGAACGTCGTCCTCGGCGTAGATGTACGCCGGCGTGCCGAACTCCGCGGCGAGCGCGACGACGTCGCAGCCGCCGACCTCGAGCCTGCCGCCTTCGTTGACGCGGCTTCCGATCGGGAACACCGACGTGCCCTCGACGAGGTTGATGTGGGTCACCGCTCCGCTCATCGCTTCGGGCTCGCAATGATGACCGGCGCGCGCGCGCGCCGCTTTGCCGGCCGGCCCGATGACGCGTCAGGGAAGGAGGTTCTTGGTCACGTCGTCGACGCCGGCCCCGACCTGATCGCCGAGCTTCGGGTTGCCGACCGCGCCACCGACCCCGTTCAGCGTCTGGTTGAGGGTCTTGTCGAGCGGCTGGGTGACGTCCCTGGTCAGATCGGTCAGCGGGGCGTCGACCCCGACGTTGCCCGCGGTCTGCTCGAGGTTGCCGACGGTGCCGCCGAGGACGTCGGAGCCACCGATGCCGGTCGGGCCCGTCCCCGGGGTGGTCCCCGGAAGCTCCGACCCAGGCGAGCCGCCCGCACCCGAGCCGGCGCCGCCCTCACCGGCCCCGGCGGATCCGCTCGGGGCGGCCGGAAGCGCCGAGCCCTCGGCGGGGGTCGCCGCGACGGCGGCCGACGCTCCGGCGCCCGCGGCGAGCGCCGCGGCCTCGGGAGCGCCGCTCAGCGGAGGGGCGATCGGCACCGCGTCGCCGTCAGCGTCACCGGCACCGAACGGGAAGCCGTTGAACGCGACCAGCGCCGTGATCCCGAGGAAGGCGAGGATCGCCGCGACGGTCAGCGCGATCGTCGCCCCGCTGCCTGCGAGGTAGGCGCGCAAGCCGAACCGATTCCGGGGTGAGAACGGCTGGCTGTCCGAGATCGTGCTCACTGTGCCTGGACTCCTCGCCGACCGGCGACGAACCGGTGGTCATCAGCGTCATCGGCACGATCGCTGAAGACCTTTAGCCTCGCGGACATTGTGTCGCGTCGAGGCGGATCGTGTCACCTCGTCGCCGCCGCGGGGAACCGGTCCCGCCCTACAGATACCCGAGCGGGTCGACGGCAGTCCCGTTGACGCGGATCTCGAAGTGCAGGTGGTCGCCGAAGCAGTGCCCGGTGCAGCCGACGTAGCCGATCACCTGCCCCTGGCTAACCGACCCTGACGTGACCGCGTACGAGGACTGATGCGCGTAGCAGGAGGCGATACCGCCTGCGTGGTTGATGCAGGTGTAGTTCCCGTAGCCCCCGGTCGCGCTGGCGAACGCGATCGTCCCGTCCTTCACCGCCCTGATCGGCGTCCCGGCCGGAACGGCGATGTCGATCCCCTCGTGCATGCGGCCCCAGCGCGGGCCGAACGGCGAGGTCACCGGGCCGTTCACCGGCCAGATGAACCCCGACGAGCTCGGCGCCCCCTGCACGGGCCCGGCAGGGAGGGGCGCCGCGGGCTCGGGGGCCGAGGCCGCCGCGGCTGCGGCGAGCTGCCGCTGGATCCGGCCCTCGAGGCCCTCGATATCGCCCTCGAGACGTTGCTGGTTCGAGCGCACCTGCGACAACGCCGAGCTCTTCTGCTGCCTCACCGAGGCGAGCTGCGCCTCGCGCTGCTCGAGTTGGGACCGGGTGCGCGCGAGCTCGGCCTGGCGGGCCTCGATCTCGTTCCGGTGGGCCTCGATCCGCTCGACGGTCTCGCGGGTCTGGTCGCGCAGTGTCCGCACGCGGTCGACAACGGCGCTGTCCTGCTCCTCGATCCGGCGCAGGTACTCGTAGCGCTCGAGCAGGTCGCTGAATCCATCCGAGTTGAGGATCACCGTCAGCGCGTCGGGCTCGTCGGACTTGTAGATCGCGACCAGGCGATCGCTCAAGACCTTGATCGACCGCCGCAGCCGCTTGCGGAGCGCCTCGAGCCGCTCGCGCTCGGCGGCGAGCCGCGCCTTGACCTCCTCGAGCCGCGCGGCGACGATCGCCTCACGGTTGCGAAGCTGGGCGATCTCGCCGGAGATCTGACGGATCCGGGCGGTATAGCGGGCGAGCTCGTTCGACAGCACCCCGGCCTGCTGTCTCGTTTCCTGCAGCTGGCCCCGCTTCGCGTCGAGCTCCGACTGGAGATCCTGGGCGATCGCCCCGCCCAGCGGCGAAATCGCGATCGCGGCGGCGATCGCGGCGGCGATTGCGAGCCCAGCTCTGAGCCGGTTACTGGAAGGTCTTGTCCTCGTGCTCATCCCACTCTGGCGCCTACGGGGTTAGCTGACGGGCTCGCGCTGTGCGCTAGGCCCGCGTGGCCGGAGGCCGGGCCATTCGCCCCAATGAGCCGTGGTCGGCTCCTATCTGGTTCCCCCGCTCCGATCCGGTTCCTGCCGTGATCGGACTCGGCGAAAGCGTCGCCGCAGACTAGCAAGAACGGGCGGATTGCAAGCAATCCTTAACACTCGGCTCTCGACCTGCAAGCTCGGTTGCAGGCGAAACGGCCGCAGGGACGGCCTCGGTTAGGGAGTGCTCAGCCTCAGCGCTTCTTGCCGCGGCCGGGCGCGCCCGCGCCCTTGCTCGCGCCGTTCGCGCCCGGGGGCGCCGCCTGCTTCTTCGCCAGGCCGGGCGGCAATCCGGACCCGCTCGGCGGCCCGGGGGAGGCCGAAGGTGCGGGGCCGCGCTTGGCAAGGCCCGGGGGCGTGCCGCCGTGGCCTGGGGGCCCTGCGGCGCCGGAGTGATGTCCGAGCGCGCGCCCCCGCGGCGGGGCGCTCGACCTCGTCGGCGGCGATCCGCCCGGGCCCGGGTCCGCGCCACCGGAGGGTGGGTTCGACGCCGGCGGGCGACCGGGGCCCGGCTGCTGCGGGCCGTCGCCGCCGCCGCCGCGATCGCCGTCACGGTCGCCGCCGTTGCCGCGATTGCCGCGATTGCCGGCGGGCGGCCTGCGGTCGCGCCGCGCGGTCTCGCGGTTGCCCTCGCTACGGGCGGCGGGGGCCGCGCCGGGCTCGCCGGTGACCGACGGACCGAGCAGCGCTGCGAATGCAGCCCCGCCCGGGCTCGGCGGCCCCGCCGGCGCGGCTCCCGGAACCGGGAGGGCGCCGCCGTCGCCGGCCGAGGGCAGGGCGACCGAGCCCCCCTGCTCGCGATCGGATCCGGCTGGGAGGTCCGAAGGCGAAACGCCGACGCTGAGGAGGACCGCGGTGAGCGAGATGAAGGCGGCAAGCGAGATCGCTGCGATCGCGCCCGGGGATCCCCCCGCGGGACTTGGGCGGCGTCCTCTCGCCATTTTCTGCTTCGAACCTCCTTGATCGAACGTCCCAGCGCGACCGCGCGCGCACGAGCACCCCCATCATCGGCAGGGGGAGGCGAGAGCTTTAGCGCGCCTGAATCGGCGGCCGGGGCGGCCCCCGCGACCGTGCGCCGGGGCTGGGATCAGCCGAGCGCCGCGGGCTGCCGATCGCGGCTGCCGTTGCCGCGGGCCGCCGTCGCGGCGGCCGCGATCTCCGCCGCCGCGGCGAGACGCTCGCGGTACTCGCTCGCCTGCATCCGCGAGATCACGAGCCGCTGGACCTCAGCCGTGCCCTCGAAGAGCTGGTAGATCTTCGCGTCGCGGAACCACTTCTCGAGCGGGCAATCGCGACTCTGGGCCATGGGGCCGACGAGATCCATGCACGTTCGCGTCGCCCACATCGCGACGTCGCCCGCCTTCAGCTTCGACATCGAGCCCTGGCCGCCGCTGAGCGGGACCCCGTTCCGGCCCATCCACGTCGCACGCTGAACCAGGAGCCGCGCGGCCTCGATCTCGGTCGCGAGCTGGGCGAGCACCTGCTGGACGCTCTGGCGCTCGATCGCGGGCCGGCCGGCGGTCGAGCTGCCGTCGAGGATCTCGGCGATCGGGTCGGCGGCGGGGGTGGAGTCGAGGTAGGCCAGGGTCCACTCGTACGCCGCCTGGGCGATGCCGAGGGCCGAGGCGCCGACGACGGGACGCGTGAGCTCGAACGTCGCAAGCGCGTTCGACGCCCGTCCCGACGACTGCCCGGTCCGCGCCCGCTCGAGCTTTCGCTCCAGCT
This sequence comes from Solirubrobacterales bacterium, assembly GCA_035461385.1. GTDB lineage: Bacteria > Actinomycetota > Thermoleophilia > Solirubrobacterales > 70-9 > DATHVI01. The sequence goes on along the minus strand of DATHVI010000167.1, from coordinate 16,204 downwards.
TCTCGATCCCGCCGAGCAGGTTCTCGCCCGGGATCCGGCAGCCCTCGAGGATCACCTCGGCGGTGTGCGACGCCCGGATGCCGAGCTTCGTCTCCTTCTTGCCCTGGCGCAGGCCCGGGGTCCCCTTCTCGACGACGAAGGAAGCCTGCGCCCGGTGGCCGAGCTCGGGGTCGACGGTGGCGACGACGACGTGGACGTCGGCGATCCCGCCGTTGGTGATGAAGACCTTGGTCCCGTCGAGCACCCAGTCGTCGCCGTCGCGGCGCGCTGTCGTCCGCAGGCCCTTGATGTCGGACCCTGCGTGCGGCTCGGTGACCGCGTAGGCGCCAAGCTTGACCTCGTCGCCGACCCCGAAGCACTCCGGCACCCAGCGGGCGATCTGATCGGGCGTGCCCGAGGCCGCGAGCCCGGCGGCGGCGAGCGTCGACCCGGTGATCGCGAGCGCGATCCCGGCGCACCCCCAGTGGAGCTCCTCGGCGTAGATCACGCTCAGCTGACCGTCGGGGTCGCTGCCGAGCCGCTGCATCAGGTCGATCCCGTGCAGCCGGCGATTCCGGGCGGCCTTGATCACCTCCCAGGGGGTCGACTCCTCGGCGTCGTGCTTGGGCGCCGCGGGACGGATCACCTCGGCCGCGAACCGCCGGCACTCGCGCTTGAACTCCTGCTGTTCCTCGTTGAGCCCGAAATCCATCTCCTCGTCAACCTTCCTCCGTCGGGCGGAGCCGCCACGGCCAGGGTCGGCCCGCGTCTTTGATTGACTGGTCAGTCAGTTGGGAGCATATAAGTTCTCCGCTCGTGCTACGCAGGGTCCGCTACCTCTCCGCCGACCTTCGGTACTGGCTGTCGCGGAGCCGCTGGCGCCTGGTCTTGACGTTCGCGGCGGTGGTCGCGATCGTCGCCGCCGGCGTCGGCGGCTACCTCGTCGGCGCCGCCGACGACGAGGGCGACGGGGCCGCGCCACTGGCTCCCGCGCCGCAGGTCGTCGTGCCGCAGGCACCCGAGCCGGAAGCCTCGGACGAGCTCGGCTTCCCCGCGTTCGCAACCCGCAACACGACTCGGGTCGCCGGCGCCGATCCGATCGCCGACGCGGCCGGGGTCGCGCTCGCCACCAATCCCTCGACCGGAGGCGTCGAGGGCCCGGACGCGGTAACGCTCGTCGACGCGGACGATTGGCACGGCGGGATCGCCGCCGCATCGCTCGTAGCCGAGCCCGTCGGGGCGCCGATCCTGATCACGGAGGGCGGCGAGGTCCCCGAGCTCACCGCCGCCGCCCTCGCCGCCCTCGACCCTGCCGGCTCGGCCGCGAGCGGCGACGAGCGTGCGTTTCGGATCGGCGACGCGGCGGCGCCGGACGAGCTCGAGGCGCGCGCGGTTGAGGGTGCGAATCCGGCCGAGGTCGCCGCCCAGATCGAGCGCCTGCGGACCGAGCTCGCGGGCGATCCCGACCACCTGCTGCTCGCGAGCTCCGACGCCCCGGAGCTCGCGATGCCGGCCGCCAGCTGGGCTGCGCGCTCCGGCGACCCGGTCCTCTACCTCCAGCGCGACTCGGCCCCCCGCGCGACGATGCAGGCGCTGCGCCGCCACCGCGGGGTTCCGGTCTACGTACTCGGTCCCCCGTCGGCGATCTCCGACGACGTCCTCGACGAGGTGCGCGAAGTCGCGCCCGGCGCGGAGCGGATCTCGGGCGAAGACCCGGTCGCGAACGCGATCCAGTTCGCCCGCTACGCCGATGGCAGCTTCGGCTGGAACATCAACGATCCCGGGCACGGCCTGGTGATCGCCAGCGTCGAACGGCCGCTCGACGCCGCGGCGGCCGCGCCGCTATCGGCCAGCGGTACCTGGGGTCCGCTGCTGCTCACCGACGCAGCCGACGAGGTGCCGCCGGGGCTACGCGCCTACCTTCTCGACCTCAAGCCGGGTTACGAGGACGATCCGACCCGGGCGGTGTACAACCACGTCTGGCTGATCGGCGACACGGACGCGATCTCGGTCGAGTTCCAGGCCCAGGTCGACGACCTCGCCGAGGTGACTCGGATCGGGACGACCGAGGCCGAGGACGTCGGCTGATCCGGGTCCGGCGGCGCTCGACGATCACCCGCCGGGCGCGTTCAGCAGCTCGCGCGGGTCTCGGCACCGATCGTCTACGCTGGCCGGCGATGAGCGAGGCCGAGCGCGCAGACCGCCTTTCGGGACGGCCGATCACGGTCGAGGACATTCGCGCGCTCGCCGGGCCGGCGACGCCCCACTTCGCGCTCCAGATCCGCAACCGGATCGAGCGCCTGATCGCGGGGATCCCGGCCGACGACCCCGCCAGCGTCGAGGGCCGGCGGCAGATCGCCCGGCTGACCGAGCTCGCCGACCACTCTGGCGACCCCCGACGGGTCTGAAGCCCCCAGCCGCCTCCCGCCCTCCGCAGCCGGCAGCCGCCTCCTCGGTCCCCGGCCGCCCGCATCCGTCCCGCGGGCCGGCCGCCGGGCTCAAGCCGCTCTCGCGTCCTCGGGTGTCCGGTGGTCGCCGGAACCGAACGCGTCGACGATCCGCTGCTGGTAGGTGCGGACGTCGTCGGGGTCGAGGAAGTAGGTCGGCGGCATGAGGAAGATCTCGTCAGCGAGTTCGGCGACGCGGGCGACCCGCTCGCGGACCTTGTCGAGCGGACCCGCCGCGCAGTAGGTGTCGACCATCTCGTCGGGGATCGCCGCCGGCATCGCCGCGAGATCCCCGCGCCGGAAGGCGTCGGCGACCGTCGCGGCGGCGTCGGCGAAGCCGTGCATCTTCCACAGCCGCGCATAGGTGCGGACCGTGGCGTAGAAGCAGATCGTCCTCCGCGCCGCGTCGTGGGCGGCCTGCTCGTCGTCCGAGATCGCGCAGCAGACCGTCGGGATGAAGTCGAACCCGCGACGCTCGCGGCCGGAGCGGCGCAGCCCGGCCTCGAAGCTCGCGACCAGGACCTCCTCGACCCAGCGCGGCGAGCACATCGGGTGCCCGATCAGGCCGTCGGCGACGTCGCCCGCCATCCTCGCCATCCCCTCCTGGACGGCCGCGGCGTAGATCGGAACCCGCTCGCGGACCGGCCGGTGGGGCCGGGCCCAGCCCTTGATGTCGATGTCGTGGTAGCGGCCGCGATAGCGAATCGGCTCGCCAACGTGGGCCTTCGCCATGATCAGCCGAACCGCCTCGATCGTCTCGCGCAGGTGCGGCGCCGGCCGCCCGTATTCCGCCCCGTGCCAGGCCTCGTTCAGCCGCTTCACCCCCGCCCCGAGCCCGAGCCGGAAGCGCCCGCCGGAGATCTCGTCGATGTCGAGCGCCGAGAGCGCGAGCACGAACGGACTGCGAACGAATGCCCAGGCGATCCCGGTGCCGATCCCGACCCGCTCGGTCCGGGCCGCGAGCCAGGTCGCCTGCGTGATCGAGCTGCGAAAGAGCTCGACCGACCAGACGCAGTCGACGCCCGCCGCCTCCGCGTAAGCGGCCTCGGCCGCGAGGTCTGCCGCCGAGTCGGCGATCGCTGCGATCGAGACCCGGGCGGGTGCCGCCGGAGCGGTCAAGGGCTCGAACCCTGAATCATCTGCGGCGCCTTCGGCGCCTTGCATGCTGCTGCCGGCGCTCTTCGAGCACCGGCCGATCACACCCTCTGGATCAGCGTCCCGGTGCCGAGGCCGCCGCCGCAGCACATCGTCACCAGACCGGTCTCCTCGTCGGCACGCTCGAGCTCGTGCAGGAGGGTCGTCAGCAGCCGGGCCCCGGTCGACCCGAGCGGGTGGCCGAGCGCGATCGCGCCCCCGTTGACGTTGACCCGGTCCATGTCGGGCTCGAGCTCGCGCCGCCACGCGGCGACGACCGACGCGAACGCCTCGTTGATCTCGATCAGGTCGATGTCGGCGATCTGCATCCCGTTGCGCTCGAGCAGCGTCCGGGTCGCCGGGATCGGCCCGGTCAGCATCAGCACCGGGTCGACGCCGACCGTCGTCTGGTCGACGATCCGCGCCCGCGGCGCGACCCCGAGCTCGTCGGCCTTCTCGCGCGACATCAGCAGCACCGCCGCCGCGCCGTCGGAGATCTGCGACGAGTTGCCGGCGGTGATCCGGCCGTCCTCGCGGAACGCCGGCTTGAGCTCGGCGAGCTTCTCGATGCTGGTGTCGGGGCGGATCCCCTGGTCGGTGACGTAGGTGTCGCCATTGACCGCGAACGGAAAGATCTCGCGCTCGAACCGACCCTCCTCCGTCGCCCGGGCGGCGAGCTGATGCGAGCGGAGGCCGATCTCGTCGAGCTCCGACCGCGGGATCTCCCACTGCTCGGCGATCATCTCCGCGGAGATCCCCTGCGGAACGAGGTTGTAGCGCTCGAGCAGCTCGGGGCTGAACGCCATCCCGTGCTCGGACATCACCTGCATCCCGTCGGCGAACGAGATGTGGCCCATGTGCTCGACCCCGCCGCCGATCGCGACGTCGTGGACGCCGGAGGCGATCAGCGCGGCGGCGAAGTTGACCGCCTGCTGGGCCGACCCGCATTGGCGGTCGACCGTGGTCGCGGGCGTCTCGATCGGAAGGCCCGCCTCGAGCCACGCGTTGCGGGCGATGTTCATCCCCTGCTCGCCGAACTGCTGCACGCAGCCGGCGACGACGTCCTCGACGGCGGCGGGCTCGATCCCCGCCCGTTCGATCACCTCGGCATAGACCTTGGCGAGCAGGTTCGACGCATGCGTGTCCTTGTAGTAGCCCTTCTCCTCGTGGCCGCGGCCGATCGGTGTCCGGACCGCCTCGACGATCACCACCTCGCGCCCCTGGAACCTGCCGTTCGTCGCCATTCGCGATGCCTCCGTTCCGATCTCGGCGGCGCGCCGCGCGCCGCTCGACAACCTCGGCCTGACGATACTCGATTCATTGACTGACCAGTCAATCCATCGCCGCACCGAACCGAAAACCGTGATAGGAAACGCGGAGGTGGACGGTTCCCACGGGTATTCGCACGTCGCGATCGCGGGCAGCGGCGCGATCGCCTCCGGGCTCGCGGCGGCGGCGAGCCAGGCCGGCGCGGTGACCGTGCTCGCCCGCGGCGACGCGTCCGCGTCGCGGGCCGAGGCGAAGGCGCGGGCGTCGGCGGAGAAGCTCGATCGCGGTCGCCCCGACCGGATCGGGATCAGCACCGATCCCCGCGACCTCCACGGCTGCGACCTCGTTGTCGAGGCGGTGATCGAGGACGCGGCGACGAAGATCGAGCTGCTCGCGGCGCTCGGCGCGGAGTCCCCGGCGGCCGACCTGGCGACGACGACCTCGTCGCTCTCGATCACCTCGCTGGCGCGTGGCAGCGGCCATCCCGACCGGGTGTTCGGCCTTCACCCCTTCAACCCGGTGGCCCGGATGGAGCTGATCGAGCTCTGCCTTCCCGACGATCTCCGGGAAGGGGTCGCCGCGCGGGCGCGCGCCTGGTGCCGCGCGATCGACAAGACCCCGATCGAGGTCCCCGACCAGCCCGGGTTCGTCGTCAACCGGCTCCTGTTCCCATACCTGTTCGACGCCGTCAGGCTGATGGAGCGGACGGGGATGAGCGCCGCCGACGTCGACGCCTGCATGAAGCTCGGCGCCGGACACCCGATGGGCCCGCTGCGGCTGCTCGACTTCGTCGGACTCGACGTCGCGCAGGCGATCGGCGAGAGCCTCCACCGCGACTCGAACGACCCCGCGCACGCCGTCCCCGGACTGATCGTCGAGCTCGTCGGCGAGGGCAGGCTCGGCCGCAAGGCCGGCTCCGGCCTCTACGAGAGCTACGACGACTGAGGCGCAGAAGCGGTCGTCAGCGCCCGCCGCGCTAGCGGCGCTCGGCGTGGCGTCCGCAGAGGTCCCAAACGACTTCGGCCTCGGAGATCCCCTGACGGCGAGCCTCCTCGGAAACCCGCTGCCACGGAAGCGCGGCCTCCGGGAGGTCGTCCCACCGGGCGAGCTCGACCGCCTCGAGCACGCCGCGGAGCGCCGGGCCGAGATGCTCCTCGGAGCGGAGCATCGCCCGCAGGACCTCGAGCTGCTTGTCGGTCATCCTCACGACCCACATCGGCTGCCCCTAAGGGTCGACGACACGGACGCGACGCAACCTAGAGACGCCCGCGGACGGAAGGGCGGCAGCGAAGCCCGCGGGTTATTCGTCGGTCTGGGACGGGGTGACGACGTGGTGCTCGGCGGTGACCGGGTGAACGCGAACGGCGACGATCCGGTTTTCGCGCACCGACTCGACCCGGATCTCGAAGCCGTTGGCGACGATCTTGTCGCCCCGCTTCGGCACCCGCCCGAGCTCCGAGAAGACGTAGCCGCCGATCGAGTTGTAGGCGTCCGAGGCAACCGGGAGGGCGATCCCGGCATCCTCGAGGTCGCCGAGCGGGACGTGGCCGCGCACGTACCAGTCGCCGTCGGTCAGCCGCCGCAGCGCCGTCGCCCGGGGGTCGGTCTCGTCCTCGATCTCGCCGACGACCTCCTCGAGCACGTCCTCGACGGTGACGATGCCGACGGTCCGTCCGTACTCGTCGGAGACGACGCCGATCGAGCTCCGCTGGCGCTGGAGCTCGGCGAGCAGGTCGTCGAGCGGTTTCGTCTCGGGGAAGATCGGGACGTCTCGGATCGCCGGCTCGAGCGACGCCTCGGGCCCCGCGTTCATGTAGAGGCGGACGAGACTGTTGTTGTGGACGATGCCGCGGACGCGGTCGAGGTTGTCCTGCTCGACCACCACCAGCCGCGTGTGCCCCGAGGAGACGCACCGCCGCAGAGCGGCCTCGACCGTCTCGTCGGAGTTGACCGTGACGACGGCCGGGATCGGCGTCATCACCTCGCGGGCCTGCTGCTCGTGGAGATGGAAGACGCCGCCGAGGTGGCTCGCCTCCTCCGTGTCGAGCATCCCGCGCGCGGCGCCGCGACTGATCAGCAGCCGAAGCTCCTCCGGCGAGGCGGTCTCCTCGTCGGGCTGGACCTCGATCCGGAACAGGCGGCGGACGAGGAGCCGAGCCGGGGCGTTGGTGATCAGGATCAGCGGCCAGAAGATGCGCCGGAACAACCGCATCGGCCGACCGATCGCGAGCAGGACCGACTCGGCCCGGGCGATGCCGACCATCTTCGGCGCCTGCTCGCCAAGGATGACGTGCAGCAGGGTGACGATCGTGAACGAGATCGCGAGCGCGATCCCGAACGCCGTCGCGTGCCCCAGGGGGCCCTCGAGCACGGGCTCGATGAGCGTCGCGATCGCCGGCTCGCCCAGGAACCCGATGCCGATCGACGCCAGGGTGATGCCGACCTGCGACGAGGCGACGTACTCGTCGACGTGGGCGACCTGATCGAGCGCGCGCTCGGCTCGGCGGTCGCCGTCCTCGGCGAGCCGCTCGAGCCGCGAGCGTCGAGACTTCACGACCGCGAACTCGGCCGAGACGAAGAAGCCGTTCGCCAGAACGAGCGCGAGGACGAGCAGCAGGAGGACGACGGTCATCTATGCGCCGCCGGGCGCTGCGGCCGGAGAGAGGTTGGTACTTCGAGGGCGGTCGTCGTCCACGAGGACTGCGCCGAGGGTAGCACCGGCGCGCCCCGTCGCCGGCGTCGGGAGGCTACGGTGACCGCGTGGACCAGGACCGGACCCCATACCTCGATGCGCTGATCGCCTACGCCGACCGCGCCCCGGGACGGTTCCACGTTCCCGGCCACAAGGGCGGCCCGGGGGCCGATCCGGCGCTCGTCGAGGCGCTCGGCGAGCCGGCGCTGCGGCTCGACATCCCGGCCGGGATCGAGGGCATCGACGTCGCTCCCGATCCTGCCAGGACCCCGTTCCAGCGGGCCCAGCGCCTCGCCGCCGAGGCCTGGGGGGCGCGGCGGAGCTGGTTCCTGCTCAACGGCGCGTCGGGCGGCAACCATGCGGCGTGCCTGGCCCTCGCCCACAGCGGCGATCGCGTCGTCGTTCAGCGCAACGTGCACTCGTCGACAATCGACGGGCTCGTGCTCTCCGGGCTGCGCCCCCGCTTCGCCGCCCCGGAGATCGACGCCGAGCTCGGGATCGCCCATTGCCTCGCGCCGGAGGCGCTCGCCGCGGCGCTCGACGCCGAGCCCGACGCGGTTGCGGCGCTGGTCGTCTCTCCGACCTACTTCGGGGCGATCGCCGACATCGCGTCGCTCGCCCGGGTCGCCCACGAGCGAGCTGTCCCGCTGGTCGTCGACGAGTCGTGGGGGGCCCACCTGCACTTTTCGCCCGAGCTGCCCGCGTCGGCGCTCGCCGAGGGCGCCGACGTGGTCCTCTCGTCGGTGCACAAGATCGCCGGCAGCCTCACCCAGTCGGCGATCCTCCACCTCGGCCAGGCCGAGGGACGGATCGACGAAGCGGTCGTAGACCGCTCGGTGACCGCGGTCGAGTCGACGAGCCCGAACGCGCTGCTCACCGCGTCGCTCGACGCGACCCGGAGGCAGGTCGCCGTCCACGGCGCGGAGCTGCTCGCGGAGACGGTCGCCTCGCTGCGCGAGCTGCGCGACCGGATCCGCGCGATACCCGGCCTCGACGTGCTCGACGAGCGGCTCGCCGGACGGCCGGGCGTCCACGCCTGGGACCCGATCCGGGTCGTGGTCGACGTCCGCGGCACCGGCGCGACCGGCCATCGAATCGCCCGGCTGATGCGCGACCGCGACGACATCAACCTCGAGCTGTTCTCGGAGAACGTTGTCGTCGCCGTGTTCGGCATCGGCGAGCGCGCGGCGAAGACCGGCGAGCGCCTCGTGGTTGCGCTCGAACGGGCCGCCGGCGCCGCCGGCGAGGAGTGGGAGGGCGAGCACCGCCCGTTCGCGGAGCCGCCTCCTTGGGGACCGACCGAGCTCTCCCCGCGCGCCGCGTTCCTCGCCACCCAGGAGGTGGTGTTCTTCGACGACGCCGAGGGCAGGATCGCGGCCGAATCGCTCGCCGCCTATCCCCCCGGGGTCCCGAACGTGCTCCCCGGTGAGCGCCTCACGCGGCCGACGCTCGACTACATCGCCGACAGCGTCGCTCACGGCGGCATGGTCCGCGGCGCCAGCGACCGGTCGCTGGCGACGATCCGGGTGGTAGCCGAATGACACCCGACCGCCCGACCACCGTTCCCTGGGGCGTCGATTCCGAGCACGGGCGGCTGCTGGACGTCCTCCTCTGCCCGCCCGACAACTTCCGCTGGCTGCCGACGAGCGCGATCTCGCGGGCGACGCTCGAGAGCGGCCGCGCCTACGACCCCGACCTCGCCCGGCGGCAGCACGCGGCGTTGGTCGCGCTCTACGACGAGGCCGGCGTCCGCTGTCACTTCCTCGACCCGGACCCGGCGCTCCCCTACCAGGCGTTCGCGCGCGACTCGAGCGTGATGACCCCGTGGGGCGCCGTCGTCACCCAGCTCAAGCAGCCGTGGCGGCGGGGCGAGTACGCGCCCGTGATCCGCTTCTACCAGGGCGCCGGGATCCCGATCTGGCGGATGGTCACCGCCGGCGCGCTCGAGGGCGGCGACGTGATGATCGTCGAGCCCGGCGCGGTCGTGATCGGCGCCGGCGAGGAACGGACCGAGCACCCCGCCGCATCGCAGCTCGCCGGCTGGTTCGCCGAGCAGGGCTGGGAGGCGCGGGTGGAGGCGATCCCCGGCCGCTTCGTCCACATCGACGTGCTGATGGCGATCGTCGCCGAGAAGCTCGCGGCGGTCTGCGTCGAGATCGTCTCCGGCGGGCTCGTCGCCTGGCTTCGCGGCCGCGGCTTCGAGATCGTCGAGGTTCCCGCCGCCGACGCGTTCCGGCTCGGCGTCAACGCGATCTCGCTCGGCGCCGGCCGGGTGCTCTCGGGCGCCGCTGCGACGACGCTCAACGAGGCGCTCGCGGCGCGCGGGCTCGAGGTGCTGACACCGGAGGTCGACAGCTTCACGCTCGGCGGGGGCGGCGCCCACTGCCTCGGCCAGGCGCTGCGGCGCGAGCCCGTCGGTTCCGCGGAGTGATGACGGCGGCGACCCCGCGCATCGACGCCGCGCGGGTGATCGCCGACCTGCGCGAGCTCGACCGCCGCACCGGCGGGCCCGAAGGGGCGCGTCGGGTCGCCTGGGGGGAGGAGTGGCGAGCGGGGCGGGCGTTCGTCGCCGAGCTGCTGGCGGAGATCGGCGTCGAGCCCGAGCGCGACGAGGCCGGGAACGTCTGGGCCTATCTACCGGGCGAGGCCGAGCCGGCGCTGGCGCTCGGCTCCCACGTCGACTCGGTCCCGGGCGGCGGCTGGCTCGACGGGGCGCTCGGGGTGATGGCCGCGGTCGGGGTCCTCCGCGCCTGGGCGCAGTCCGGACGCCGGCCGCCGCGCACGCTCGCCCTCGTCGACTTCGCCGACGAGGAGGGGGCGAGCTTCGGCCGCAGCCTGCTCGGCAGCTCGGCGTTCTCGGGGACGCTCGACCCCGATGACGTCGCGGGCCTTCGCGATGCCAGCGGCCGGACGCTCGCCGACGCGCTGGCCGACAACGGCGTTGACCTCCGGCGGGCTCTCGACGCCGGCCGCCGCCGCGAACGGATCGCGGCTTTCTGTGAGCTCCACATCGAGCAGGGGCCCGTGCTCGAGTCCGAGGGGCTCGCCGTCGCCGCGGTCGCGGGCTGCGCGGGGGTCGAGCGTCACCGGCTGCGCTTCACGGGCCAGGCCTCGCATGCGGGAACGACGCCGATGGACGACCGCCGCGACGCCGGGCTGGCCGCGGCGGAGACGGCGCTCGCGGTCGAGCGGGTCGCGCGCGAGCACGGGGGCGTCGGGACAGCGGGGGCGCTCGCGCTCGAGCCCGGGATCGCGACCGCGGTCGCGGGCGTCGCCGAGCTCACCGTCGACCTCCGCCATCCTGGAGCGGACGAGCTCGCGGCGATGCTCGCCCGGACGATCGATGCGGGGCGCGCCCGCGCCGCGGCCCGCGGCTGCGACGTGTCCGCCGAGCTCGTCTGGCGAATCGAGCCGATCCCGTTCGACGCCGAGCTGGTGGGGGCTGCGGTCGAGGCCGCCCGGGAAGCCGCTGGACGCACGGAGCCGCTGACGAGCGGCGCGCTTCACGACGCCGCCGAGGTGGCTCGCCTGATGCCGACGGCGATGATGTTCACGAGCTCGATCGCCGGGATCAGCCACGCGAAGGAGGAGGACACGGCCGAGGCGGATCTCGCGGTCGCGATCGAGGCATTCGGCGGATTCGCCGAGCGGACGCTCGCGCGGCTGTAGGCTCGCTCCCCCGACACCACCCCCGAGGAGAGCGAGATGAGCGAGCGATCGGTCCTCGACGAGCGCCAGCGGCGACTGTGTAAGGAGAACGAGACCGACTACTCCGACCTTCGCGCCCTGTTCGTCAACTGCACCCTGAAGCGAAGCCCCGAGCGCTCGAACACCCAGGGGCTGATCGACATCTCGATCGAGATCATGCGCCGCAACGGGGTCGAGGTCGACCAGCTCCGCGCGATCGACCACGAGATCGCGACCGGCGTCTGGCCCGACATGACCGAGCACGGCTGGGAGCGCGACGAGTGGCCCGAGATCTTCGAGCGGGTGATGGCTGCGGACATCCTCGTCCTCGGGATGCCGATCTGGCTCGGCGAGAAGTCGTCGGTGTGCACGCGGGTGATCGAGCGCCTGTACGGGAACTCGCACCTGCTCAACGACGCCGGCCAGTACGCCTACTACGGCCGGGTCGGCGGCTGCCTGGTGACCGGAAACGAGGACGGGGTCAAGCACTGCGCGCTCGAGACCCTCTACGCGCTCCAGCACCTCGGCTACACGATCCCGCCGCAGGCGGACGCGGGCTGGATCGGTGAGGCGGGGCCGGGTCCCTCCTACCTCGACGAGGGCTCGGGCGGGCCGGAGAACGACTTCACCAACCGCAACACGACCTTCATGACCTGGAACCTGCTCCACCTGGCGCGGATGATCAGGGACGCTGGCGGGATCCCCGCCTGGGGCAATCAGCGCTCGGAGTGGGACGCCGGCGCGCGGTTCGACTTCCCGAACCCCGAGCACCGCTGAGCACGGGCCCGGCCGTGTAGCCTCCGGCCGCGTGAGCCTGTACGAGCGACTCGCCGCGCTGCCGATCCGGGTCGATGGCTACGAGCTCGAGGACCGCGACCGCGCCTACGGCTCGTTCACGAGGCCGTCGACCTACGTCCGCCTCCACGGCGACGGCGAGGAGGGGATCGGCGAGGACGTCGTCTACACCGACCTCGACCACATCGCCCACCGCGACGCCGGGCCTGTCCACGACCTCACCGGCCCCCGCAACCTCGGCGAGCTCTGCGAGCTGCTCGGCGAGCTCGACCTTTTCCGAGGCGCGCCTCCCGAGTACGAGGCGTCGCGACACTACCGTCGCTGGGCGTATGAGTCGGCGGCGCTCGACCTCGCCCTCCGCCAGGCGGGGATCCCGCTCCACGAGGCGGTCGGCCGCGACCCGAAGCCGCTGCGGTTCGTCTGCTCGACCCGGCTCTCGAGCTTTGACTCCGACGATCCCTCGACCACCGCGCCGATCCGAAAGCGACTCGAAAAGTACCCGGGAGTGCGGTTCAAGCTCGACCCCGAGAACGACTGGACGGAGAAGCTGATCGTCGAGATCGGCGAGCTCGCGACGGTCGACGTGCTCGACCTCAAGGGGCTCTATCGCGGCACCCCGGTCGACGTCGAGACCGACCCCGAGCTCTACCGGGCCGTCGCCGAGGCGTTCCCCGATGCGTACCTCGAAGACCCGGACCTCAACGAGGAGACCCGCGGCGTGCTCGAGCCGCACCGCGACCGGATCACTTGGGACGCGAACCTGCACTCGCTCGCGGACGTCGAGAGGCATGCGATCCGGGCGATCAACTCGAAGCCGTCGCGGTTCGGCTCGCTGGTCGAGCTCTGCGCGGTCTACGAGCACTGCGAACGCGAGCGGATCGCGATCTACGGCGGCGGCCAGGGTGAGGTCGGCGTCGGGCGCGGGCAGATCCAGTACCTCGCCTCGCTATTCCACCCCGAGACGCCGAACGACGTCGCCCCGTCGGGCTACAACGACCCCTCGGTCCCCAACGGGCTGGCGACGAGCCCGCTCGAGCCGGCGCCGGGCGCGACCGGGTTTCGCTGGGACGAGTAAAGGGCAGCTCGACTTAGGGAGCCCTCAACGGCGCTTCGGAAAGCCGAATCCGGCGATTCCGGTACGGTCGCGGACCGGACCGACGACGCACCGAAAGGAGACACCTTGGCCGCAAACGACTTCGCCGGCGCCCTCAACCGGCAGATCTCGAACGAGCTCAGCGCCTCGATGCAGTACATCGGCGCCGCCGTCTACTACGACGCCGAGACGCTTCCGCGCCTCGCCTCCTTCTTCTACCGCCAGGCGGCGGAGGAACGCAGCCACGCGATGATGATGGTCCAGTACCTCCTCGACGTCGACGAGGAGGTGCGGATCCCCGACATCCAGGGCCAGCAGACGAGCTTCGACGACGGCGTCGCGCCGGTGAAGATGGCGCTCGATCAGGAGAAGCGGGTCGGCGAGGAGATCTACGCGCTGTTCGAGCTCGCGCGTGAGATCAAGGACTACCGCGCCGAGCAGTTCATGCAGTGGTTCGTCAAGGAGCAGGTCGAGGAGGTCGCGCTGATGCAGGACCTGCTCAATGTCGTCGAACGCTCGAAGGACAACCTGCTGCTGGTCGAGGACTACATCGCCCGCGAGCAGCCGGGCGAGGCGGACGACGACGCGACCGCGCCGCCGCCGGCGGGCGGGGGCCTCTAGCGCGTCAGCCGGGCTCGTCCCAGGAGATCCACGGATCGCGGAGCCGGCGGTCGTCGCGGACGACGTCGGTGTCGGCGATCCGGTCGAGCCAGCCCCGGCGCTCATCGGAGACGAGGACGGCAGCGAGTCCGAGCCCGGCGGGGAGGATCGAGAGTCCGAACCCGACCAGCCTCCGGAACGCTCGCCGAAAGCTGAGGCTTCCGGCGCCCGGGCCGGGATCGATCCTGATCCCGAACAGCCGCATCCCCGGGGTCTGGCCGGCGAGCGTCCAGAAGAAGATCAGATAGGCGCCGATCCCAAGGATCCACGCACCGGCTCCGGCGAGGAGCACCTCGGCAGATGCGCCGTCGCCGGTGCCGAAGATCAGCGCGACGACGGCGGCGGTGCCCACGAACGCGAGGTTGATGATCGCAGCGTCGAAGGCGAAGGCGAGGGCGCGGGTGAGGAGCCCGACATGATCGGTCGGTCGCTCGCGGCGTGGGCGTCGAAGCAGCAGCCGGACCACGCGTTCGGCAGCGTCGTCGAGGCGGCCGGCAACGCGCCCGATCTGGCGGCCGAGGTCCTCGACCACCCCGACGCCCTGCATCGCGATCGCGCTGCGGACCTCCGGTGCCTCGGCGATCCGCTCGACGAGCTTCTGCGTCTCGTCCGAGGCGAGCAGCCGCTCCCACAGACGGTCGACCAGCTCGCTGTCGAGCGCCTGGGTGAGCGCGCGCTCGAGCGCCGGGCTCTCGAGCACGCGCTCAACCGTCCCCTCCTCGGTCGCCCGTTCGACGACCCGGGCGATCGCCCGCTCGACCGCCGGGCTCTCGAGCGCCCTGACGATCGCCTCCTCGGTCGCGCGGTCGATCGCGTCGTCGATCCCGCTCGCCTCGGCAAGGGCCCGCGCGCCCCTGCCGCCGCCGCCGAGCACCCGCGCGGCAAGCGAGGCGCGGCGCGGGCGCGGAGCTGACCGGGTCGGCTCGTCGGCCATCGCACCGCGACTGTAGTCGCGACGCCGGTCGCCGTCGCGGGTTACCGGGAGCGCAGCACCCCGACCCTGCCGGCACTGTAGTCGGGGACGGCGAGGTCGGTTCCGCCTCGCTTGTCGAAGCGGCCGACGGCGACCGAGTAGTTCTCGGTCGTCGTCGCCGGGAACCTGCGGACCTTCTTGAACGTCCCGTCTCCGCGCCCGCGGAGGACGTCGATTGTCCGCCGGTCCTCGTTCGGCAACAGCAGGTCCTTGTGCCGGTCCCGGTTGAGGTCGGCGGCCGCGAGCTGGTACCCGCAGTCGCCGGCGTTGCGCGACACGGGAGCGCGGTACTTGACGCCCTTCCGCTTCGCGATCGAGACAAAGACCTGGTTCGTCTCGCATGATGCGACGGCGATGTCCGGACGGCGGTCGCGGTTGAGGTCGGTGACGATCATCCCGTAGGCGCCGTCGGTCCCGGATGGGAAGTCGAGCGGAGGCTTGAACGTGCCGTCGCCGTCGCCGAGCAGGATCCGGATCGTCCCCTCGCGGAGGAGCACGGCGAGATCCCGCTTGCCGTCGCGGTTGAAGTCGGCGGCGCCGATCGACGTCGGGGACGTGCCGATCGGACGGTCCGATGCGCCCTCGAACCCCCCACCCGGCTTGCCGAGCATCAGCGAGTAGGTGGCCGAGCCGTAGTTGACAACCGCGAGGTCGAGCAGCGGATCGGCGTTGAACCGGCCGGCGACGATCGCGTATGGAAACGAGCCGACCTCGTGCTTGTCCGGATCAGCGAACGACCCGTCACCCTTTCCGCGCAGGATCGAGACCTTGCCGTCGCCATTGTTGACGACCGCGAGATCGAGCTTGCGATCGCGATCGAAGTCGCGGGCGACGATCCCGAACGGGTAGTCGCCGGCCGGGTAGTCCTTGGCCGCCCGGAACCTTCCCCTCGCCTTGCCGAGCAGGATCGAGACGTTGTCGTCGTCCTCATTGCCGACCACGATGTCCCGCTTGCCGTCGCGATCGAAGTCGGCGACCGCGACCGGATACGGACTGCCCCCGATCGTGTAGCGCGCCGGGGCCTTGAAGCCGAATGCCGCGAACGAGGCACCCGCGACGACCAGCAGGCCCAGGGCCACCAGGCCGGTCACGATGGATCCCCCCACGCGTGCCATCTGCCCGCAGCCTACACCCGGCGGGGTCGGGAAGCGACGCCGGGCGACGTGACTCGATCCCGTGCCACGGGGCGGCCTCAGCCGATCCGGACCTCAGGCTCATGGCCGACCGGGAAGTCGACCGACGAGGCGATGAAGCAGCGCTCGTGGGCACGGGCGTGAAGCCCGAGCGCCATAGCCCGCATCGACTCGTCGGTCACGGTGACGACCGGCCGCAGCGTCACCCGGGTGAACCGGCCGCCCCCGTCGCCGGTCTCGGTCATCACCCCGTCGGCCTCGTCCTCGTAGGCGGTGACGACGACACCGGAGACGGCGCAGAGGTGGAGGTAGGAGAGCATGTGACAGCCGCTGAGCGCGGCG
>DATHVI010000166.1:0-11135 GCA_035461385.1 Solirubrobacterales bacterium | reverse complement strand
GCGACGCTCTGGTCGATCTCGGTGAACCCGCGGGCGTCCAGCGCCGAGGTGATCTCGTCGTGCTCGAACACGCGGATCCCGCTGGCTCGCTCGATCACCGGCTTCAGCCGGCGCGGCGTGAGCCGGCGGCGAACCGATGTCATCAGGGCGATCCGGCCGCCCGCAGCGAGCATCCGCCGCATCTCATCGAGGGCGCCGAATGGGTCGGCGAAGAGGTGGAGGGCCGCGAAGCAGCAGACGGCGTCGAAGCTCCCGGCGCGGAACGGAAGCGCGCCTGCATCGGCCCGGATCAGGGCCAGGTTGGCAAGTTCTGAGCGGCTGATCTCCGCGACGCCTCGCGCGAGCATCGTGCGGGAGGCGTCGATCCCGACGGCGAGCCCCCGCGAACCGACCGTCCGCGCGAGCTCGCGTGAGAAGTTGCCCGGTCCGCAGGCGATGTCGAGCACCGCGTCACCGCCGTCGAGCGCGAGCAGCCGGCGGGCGATCCTGACCTCGTCGACCATTCCCGGACCGGTGGGCCCCTTGACGATCCGGGCCAGCGCGGGTCGCCAGTAGCGCTCGTAGATCGCCGGGACGAACCGGGTCAGCATCAGGTCCTGGGTGACCCCGGTGGACTCGAGATCGCCCTCGATCAGATCGAGGTATCCCGATCGGGCCGCGTCGGGGCGCGCGGCGATCGTTGCCGCCTCTGGAGTGAGCAACTCCCGGGCCCGGTCGAGGGCATCGATTCGATCGGCTGCGCTCATCGCTTCAAGCGAGGAAGGCTACGGCTCCGCGCTCAGCAGCTTTTCGTTCGAACTGGGTCGCCGACTGTCGCTCGGAGCTGACGATCCGCGCGACGGCTCGGGGCGAGAGATCCAACGTCTGTCCGTGACGCTTGACACGAGCCGGCGAGGCGTGTTTAGTCGGCGCCAATGCCCGATGGCTGATCCCGCAGAGCACGAGGCCCTCTACGCCTCGCTTCGTGCCAAGGTGCTCGCGCGGCACTTCGCGCTCGGGCGCCACTTCCGGGCGAATCACATCTCGCTCGACAACCACCTCACCGATCTCCCGGAGCACCTCGACCACCTCCCGGAGGAGGCGAAGGCGCTGATCGTCCGCTGGAACGTCACCCGGCACGAGCGCGAGAACCCGCTGATGGAGGCGGGGCGGCTGTTCGCGGCGCTGTCGGTGGAGCACCACCTCGGCCACCCGAAATCGGCGGCGGTGCTCGAGCGCGGGCTCGAGACGATCGGCTCCCTCTATCCGTTCACCGGCGACTGGGCCGGGTCCGTAGTCCGCTGGGACCCCGTCACCTCCGACCGCTGGGTCACCGACGCCGCCGGGACTCCGGTCGCTAACCACGACTTCTTGATCGGCGACGGCGGCGGCTACGCCTTCTGCGTTCGCTCCGACGACCACCGCTCGGTCCCGCTCCGCAACGAGAAGACCCTCGGCAGGCTACAGCGGGGAGGGGGCCCGCAGGCGTACATGGATCGCCAGAAGGAGTTCGTCGACTGGCATCGGCGCTGGGAGGCGTCGATGGACGAGCTCGCCGGGCTCGTCGCCGCGTACTCGATCGTCGATCGGCTCGTCGCCCCCGACGACCAGGCGATCGGCGATGCGGTGCGTGACCAGGTCACCCGGCTCGGCGGGTACCTCGCCGACAACGGCTACTTCCTGCTCCGACGCTGCGGCGGGATCAACGCGCGCGGCGGGACGGGAGCGCTGCCGGCGATGGAGCTTCCGTTCGGCCTCGCCTTCAGCCGGATCGCGGGCGACGCGTTCGCCTCCCGGCTCGGGTTCAAGGACGCGATGGACAAGGCGGGGTACTGGGAGAACCTCGACGGCCCGGTCGCGCGCTGGGTCGCCGCGGCATACGCAGGGACCGTCGTCGTCGGCGGGCTGATCGTCGTCTCGCTGGGACCGTTCGCCGCCCTCGTCGGCGGGCCGCTCGTCGCCGGCGCCGGTGCCGCCCTCTCGGCCGCCGCGGCCGCGGTCGTCCCGTCGCGGATCGGGACCGCGGTCGCCCTCTACGAGCACCGCGACTGCTTCGACGTCTGGAAGGACGACCAGGCGAGGGAGGTGGCGTTCGGGTACCTGATGAAGGAGTTCCCGGCGCGGACGCGGTTTCAGATCTGGATGGAGGGGCTCGAGCACGGGATCGGGAGCCACGCGGCCAACTTTCCCGCCTTCCTCGGCCTCGCCACGCTCGACGACGGCGACTCGCTCGTCCGCGACAAGCTGATCCCGATCGTCCGCGACGCGAATCCCCCCGAGCTCGACGCGAGCCGGCCGGTCGAGGAGCAGGTCCCCGACGCGAACAAGTTCGTCAGCGCCTTCGCCACCGCCGTCGCCGTCGTCTCCGGCGCCACCGACCTCGAGCAGCGGCTGCTCGACCAGCTCGACCGCCGCTACGACCTGTTCGCGCCCGAGGAAGACGCCCCGGTCGTGGCCGGTAAGGACGGGCCGGTGCAGAAGATCATCCTCGTCCTCGACTACCTCGCTGCCCTGGCGCTCGCCTGGCTTCACGCCGAGCGCCGCGCCGCGGCTGGGTCGCCGGTCGCGACCGCCGGCTTCCCGGTCCCGCCAGCCGGCTTCTCCGCCTGGCCGGAGCCGACGGTGCCGCGGGTCGTCCTCGAGCACCTGCCGGAGGTGCGCCGGGCACTGCTCGCGAGCCGGCCGCTTCCGGCGGGCGATGTCGACGCCTTCGGCGGCGACGTCGAGCTCTCGAAGCCGCCGACCCCCGCGCCGGCGCTGCCGCCGCCGGCGTCGTCGACGATGGTCTGGGAGCGGACCTACCGGGTGCGCGAGTCCGATCGCGACGTCTACACCGGGATCACGCTCGAATGGGGTGACGAGTACGAGATCGAGGCCAGCGGCGAGATCCGCGCCCATCCTCTGGAGCGGAAGACAGGCCCCGAGGGGCTCGACGATGAGCGGGTCGACGACGCCCGCTGGCCGCTTCACGCCGGCATCGACCCAGACAACCCGCGCCCGTACGCGCTGCTGGCGCGGGTGGGCGGCTGGTTTCACGTCGGCGCGAAGCTCCCGCGAAGGCGGTTTCTCGGTCCGCGCCCGCTGCGGCTCTTCCTGCGGATCAACGACCGCAGGCCGGGCAACGGATCGGGGCAGCTGAGCGCAACAGTGCGCCTGTGGGGGCGGCCGCGCCAGGTCGTCGTTCCCGAGCGCAGGATCGAGTGCGTCGTTCGGACCCGGCCCGACGGGCGACGCTCACGGCGGATCGAGGGCGTCGGCGGCAGCGGCCCCGACGGCACGACCTGGCGGCTCTCGACCGCGGAGGCCGTCCTCTGGGCCGACAACGGACACGAGTTCGTCGTCGGTGACGATGAGGTGCCGGTGACGACGGTCAGGTCCGGCAAGACGCGGTACCTGCGGACCCATGCCGACGCGACGACCGAGAACAACCTGCTGGAGCTCCCCGACTGCCCGCCGTGAGCTGATTCCGATGCTCCGGACCCCGCGTCGTCCCGCTCGTCGTCAGTGCGCCAGGCCTTCGAGCCGTCGTTGCAGCCCGCGTGATGGCTCCAGGCCCAGCTCCCGTCGCAGCAGCGCCCGGAACGACCGGTAGTCGCGGACGGCCTCGGCGGTGTTTCCCTCAGCGAGGTAGGCCTCGATCAGGGCGCGGTGGGCGCTCTCGCGGAGCTGGTCGGCGCGGACGGCTGCCAACCCGGCCTCGATCGCGTACCAGTGGTTGCCCGCTTGCGCGAGTCGCACGCACAGCGCTTCGAGCGCATGCAGTCGCAGGTGGCGCAGCCGCTCGCGCTCCATCACCACCCAGTCCTCGTACCAGTCCGGCAGCAGGTCGCCTTCGAGCAGGCTCTCGATCTTGGCTTGGGCGCATTCGATCCGCCCCTCGAGTATGTCCCGCGCCAGCCGAGCCAGCTGCTCAACGTCGACCGTCACCTCGGCCGGAAGCTGGAGCAGGCCGGCGTGCGCCGTGACGATCGGGCGGGCGGGGCGCCGCAGCCGCCACAGGGTCGAGCGGAGATTCGCCAGCGACCGCTCCTCCGAGGAATCCGTCCACAGCACGCCCGCCACGTAGACCCGCTGGACGGGTCGGTGCTGGAGGGCGAGGAAGGCGAGCAGCCGCTGGGCGCTGGCCGGCAGCTCGACTCGCTCTCCGGCGGCCCGGAGCTCGAACCCGTTGAGCAACGCGAGACCGACGCCGTCCGGTCCCGCGCCGCTGCTCATCGACTGCGTCCGCGGTTCGGCTGCGCCGCCGCCAAGCGTTGGTCTCTGAGTGGAGCTCCCGACACTGCTCGAGTTTCACCCCATCGGCGAGAGTACCCGATCGGGGTACGTTTATCGAGTAGCCGGTTTTAAGTAGATCCGCTGGGCGGTCCCTGCTGCTGAGCCTCGTCCTCCGACCCCTCCTCGGCCGCGGCCGAGGGCGGTTCCTCCTCGAGCTGCTCGACTTCTTCGGGGGGCACGGGAGGCGCCTCGTCTCCGAACCGAGCCGCCAGGAACTGACGGAGCCGCTCCGCAGCCCTGCCGCCCTTGCCCGGGCGCTCCTCTTCGTCGTCGGGAGCACGGGTCATGCCTCAATGATACGTCCGCGTCGTCGCGCCGACATCGCCGATCCGTCGCGGTGACGCTTCCGTGACGCGCCGGTGACGGGGCCCGAGCAGACTGGCTTCGAAGCCGAACCGAGGAGGTACTCGATGGAGGGCCCCGGAGACGAGGCACTGGTTCCGGCCGGAGCCGTGCTGGAGGAGGGAGAGACGCAACCCCGGCCTCCCGGCGGAAAGGCGCTCGTGCGGCTGCTCCAGATGCTCGAGAGCGACGGCTACTCCGAGCTCTCGGCGGAGACGGTCGAGCTCGCCGTGCCGGAGGAAGACGTAGCCGGCGTCACCGAGATCGTGACCGAGCTCGGCGCGGCTCCGCGGCGCCGGGGGAAGGGGGGCAAGCGGACGTCCTCGCGGCGGGGTGGAAAGCGGAAGGCGGACTCCGAGGCGGAGGCCGGCGAGGCGGGCGTCGGCGTCGCCGAGGGGATCGCCGAGACCTACCTCGAGGTCGCCGAGCGGATGGGTCCGCCGACCGCGTTCGGGCCGCAGTGGAGGTCGTGTGGACCGTGGACGGTCACCAACGGCCAGACTTACGGAGCCACCCGGATCAACGCCTCCGGACGCGTCTCGGCCCTGGGAGTCGACCCCTCGAACCCGGCCCACGTTCTCGCCGGCGCGGCGAACGGAGGCGTGTGGGAGAGCTTCAACCGGGGGGCGTCGTGGGCCCCACGGACCGACTACCAGGCGACGCTGACGGTGGGGGCGCTCGCCTTCGATCCCTCGGCTCCGACCCGGGTGTATTGCGGCACCGGCGAGGGCGATTGGTGGTCGTACCTGGGCGTCGGCATCCTGCGGTCGACGAACGGCGGCTCGACCTGGTCGACCCTCTGCACCGCTCCCTTCGTCGGCGACGGGTTCTACAGCCTGGTGGTCGACCCGGCGAACGGCCAGCGGCTCTACGCCGGGACTCGCGGGGGGCTATGGGTGTCGACGAACGGCGGCGTCAACTGGACCCGCCGGCGGACCCGGGCGACCTGGTCGATCAGCCGGCGCGGGAACGAGGTGCTGGCCGCCTGCTCGGACGGGCTGTTCCGGTCGACCGACAACGGGACGACGTGGAACTCGGTTGCGCTTCCGGGCGCCCCGGGGACCTTCCAGCGCCTCGCGGTGGCGATCGCGCCCTCGAACCCCGCCGTCGCCTACGCGTGGGGGGCGTCGTCGGCGAGCGGCTTCCTCTGGCGGCGGGCCTCCGGCACCTGGACGTCGATCGGCACGCCCCCTGGGGCCTCGATCGGCCAGGCGTGGTACGACTGGTACGTCGCCGTCGCCCCCGACAACGCGGGCCAGGTCTACTGCGGCGCGATCGACACCCACAGAGGCACGCTCTCGGCTGGGACATGGGCGTGGGTCAACCTCACGAGCAAGACCAGCGGCGGCAACTCGATCCACCCCGACCAGCATGCGGTCGCCTTCGAACCCGGCAGGCCGGCGACGGTGTACGCGGGGAACGACGGCGGCGTCTATCGCTCGACCGACCGGGGGATCAACTGGGTCCACTGCAACAACGGCCTCCAGGTCACGGAGTTCGAGTACATCGCTCACCACGTCGGGACATCCCGCTGGCTGGTCGGGGGAACCCAGGACAACGGGACCAACCGGTGGACCGGACCGTCGACGTGGGAGCACGTCGGCGACGCCGACGGGGGTGACTGCGGAGTCCAGCGAGCTAACCCCGACGTCGTCTTCCACACGCGCCAGTGGTGGGCGCTCTTCCGCTCGACCACCGGCGGCGGCTTCGGCAGCTGGGCCAACGTGACGCCGGCACGTCCCGCCGGGGAGGGCAACGGACTGTTCTATCCCCCGTTCGAGTGCAGCGCGACGACCGGCAGCACGATCGCGATGGGAGGACGGTCGCTCTACGTCTCGCGGAACCTCGGCACGGCCTGGACCCGCCTCGCCTTCCCCGCCGCTGGGGTCGCAAGCGCGCTCTACGTCCCCGACCCCGACACCGTGCTCGTCGGGCTGACCGACGGGCGGATCTTCCGCACCCGCTTTGCCGCCGGCAGCTGGAGCGCCCTGGCCGCGCTCACCAGCCCGCGGAACGGGGCCTGGATCAGCGACCTCCACGCCGAGGCCGGCGGAGGCGGGCGGATCTGGGCGACGAGCTCGACCGTCGGAGGCGGGCGGGTGTTCCGGTCGGACAACGGGGGCTCGTCGTGGACCGATCTCACCGCGGGCCTGCCGAGCTTGCCGATCAATGCGGTCGAGGTCGACAGCGGCAACCGGAACCGGATCTGGGTCGGGGCCGACCTCGGCGTCTACCAGAGCACCAGCGGCGGGACTAGCTGGGCCGACTTCTCGGCCTCGCTGCCGAACGCCTACGTCGGCGACCTCGTCTTCCACCCCCACGCCCGGGTGCTCCGGGCCGGAACTCGCAACCGCGGGGTATGGGAGATCCCGGTCGACGGGTGGATGACCCAACCGATCTGCGGCCGGCAGTGGATCGGGTCGCTGGCGGCGAACGAAACTCGGCGCTGGTTCACCTTCGGATGGCCGGCGACATGGCACATCGTCTGGACGGTGATGCCGACCACGCCCCGCCCGGGAGCCCCGCAGGTTGGGTGGACAGTGGAGGTCGAGCGCGCCGATCCCGAGCGTGCAACGTACTGGATCACGGTCAGGAACCTGACACCCCAGTCGCTTCAGTTCGAAGGCCGGTACGCAATCCTGAGCCGCTACTAGAGGAGGTGAGCATGTATACAGGAGTGCAGTTCACGGGAACGCTCACCGCCGGGCAGTCCCGCCGGTGGTTCACCTGGGGGTGGACCGCCTCGAAGCACGTCGTTTGGTACATGATGCCGACGACGCCAAGGAGCGGCGCCCCGGAGCTCAACTGGACGGTTGAGGTCGAGCGCGCCGACGCCAACGCCTGCACGTACTGGCTTACCGTCAAGAACCTGACCCCGGTCTCGGTCACGTTCGAGGGACGGTACGCGGTGCTGAACTAGGAGGGACGATGAAGATCATCATCAAGACCGACGAGGAGGAGAAGCCCGCCGCGCGGCGGGAGCGAGCCGAGGAGCCCGAGGCCGCGGCGCCACCCGAGGAGCTGGCGGCTCGGGCTGAGGCCCTCGGAGCGGCCTCGGCCGGCCAGGCGCCTGCGGAGACTCGCGCCGAGGGCCCGCCTCCCTTCGTCGAGGAGCCGGGCGCCCCCGAGACAGCGCCGCCCACCCACGCCGTCGAAGGCGCGATGTCGGCCGGTGCGGCTCCGAGCCTCGCGATCGGAGAACCCGAGGTCGAGGAGGTGGAAGCGGGGGAGAGCGCGGACGCGGAGGACGCTGAGGCGGGGACGCCGGAGGAGTCCTGAGGGCCGGGCGGCGGTTCGGGTGATTCGGTAGTCGCGCCGAGCCCTAATCAGGAGGGTGAGCCGCGACATGCTCCCCGACGACCGATTGGGGGCTTGAGTGCCCCCCGAGATCGCCGGCCTGGTCGTGCTTGCGGCGTTCGCCGCGTTCACGGTCTCCGCGTCAGCCGGGCTGGGCGGATCGCTGATCCTCGTCCCGGCACTGGCGCTCGCGCTGGGGACCAAGGAAGGCATCGCGCTCGCCGCGCTCCTGCTCGCGCTGAACAACGTCGTCAAGGTGATCGCCTATCGACGGACGATCCCACTTGGCAAAAGCGCTGCGGTGATCGTCCTCACGATCCTGGGTACGGCCGTCGGCGCAAGCCTGCTCGTCGCGGCTCCCGAGTCGCTCGTCGGCGCGGCCGTGGTCGCCAGCATCGCGTTGACGCTGCTTGCCGAATGGCTCGTGCCGAGAATCCGGTTCCGGCAGGTGGCCGCGGCACCGCTGGCGTTCGCATCGGGGGCCACCTCGGGCTTCTCGGGCACGTCGGGACCGCTGAAGGGAATCGCGCTCCGCAACCTCGCCCTCGACCGTTTCCACATGGCGGGCGCTGCCTCGGCCGTCTCGCTCGCGGGGGATGCGACGAAGACCGCGATCTTCGCCGATGCGGCGCTGCTCGGCGAGGGGGCGCTGACCCTCGCCGCAGCGTGTGTCCCGCTGATGCTGGTGGCGACGTTCACGGGCCGGAGGCTGAACCGTACCGCCGGCGAGCGTGGGTACGCGATCCTCTTCTGGACAGTGATGTGCGGTTACTCCGCGCGTCTTCTGCTCGCCGGCTGACCCCGGTCCGCTCGGCGACTCGTTCCAACTGCCGACCGGCGGGCCCTCCCACCCGGACGACGGCGAGCGCGCCGGCCGCCCGCGGCGGCCGGCGGCTCGCCTTCCCCCGGGGACCCCCGTGCCGGCCCGCTCCCCCCAGGCGCTTCGGTGGTGACGGTCTGCGCCTGTGGCGGGCCGGGGCTCGTCGCCGCTCAGATGGTCGGGCCGGGCGAGGGTATCCTGACGGCGCCGTTTCCCGCCGCCCTACGGCGGGTACGTGCCGGGCGCGATGTCACCGACCGAGCCGATCAAGCCGGGAGAGCAGCGGTCGCTGCCCGTCGCGCTGCTGAAGGAGTTCCGGAGCAAGCAGCTGCTGATCTACGCGACCGCGATCGCGTTCCGGGCGCTGCTCGCCGCGATCCCGACGACGCTGTTCGTGGTCGCGCTGCTCGGGTCGTTGAACCTCGAGGAGCTGTGGCGCGACGAGGCGGCGCCGGAGATCCGCGACGCGGTCTCGCAGCCGGTGTTCACGGTGATCAACGACGCGGTCACCCGCGTGCTCGAGAGCCAGAACGGGTTCTGGCTCACCGTCGGCGCGGTGCTCGCGATCGCGGCGATGGTCAGCGTCGTCGACGCCGTCACCCGGACGCTCAACCGGATCCACGACGCGGAGGAGACGCGGGGCGCTGTCGAGCGGCTGGCGAACGCGGTCGCGATCGGGACCGCGTCGGCGCTCCTGATCGTCGGCGCGTTCGCGGCGGTGTGGCTCGGGCCGATCGGGTTCCGGACCGCGTTCGGCGACAGCGTCGTCGTCGAGGTCGTGAGCTTCGTCGTCCGCTGGGCGGTCGCCGCCGGGCTGCTGGTCGCCGCGGTGATCCTGATGGTCCGGGTCGCGCCCGACCTCGAGCGGCCGATGCGGCGGGTCAGCATCGGGGCAGCGATCACCGTCTCCGGCTGGCTCGTCGCGACGCTGATCTTCAGCCTCTACCTCTCCAACGTCGCCGACTACGGCTCGATCTTCGGCCACCTGGCGACGATCTACATCGGCGTCCAGTACGTCGCCCTGTCGGCGATCGTCTACGTCGCCGGGCTGGCGATCGACGGGGTCGCGGCCCGCCGGCGCCAGCCGCCCGAGCCGGCGAGGGCCGAGTCAGCCGACGGGCGCCGCGAGCAGCCCGCGCCCGCCGAGCGGTCGGCGAGCGCCTGAGCGCCGGCGCCAGCCTGAGCGCCGACCCGACTGACCGCCGCCGTAAGCCGTCCGCCGTCCGACCGGCGAGGGCGGGCGACCACCGGCCACGCCCGCCGAACGCGGCCCCGAAAGCGCGAGCGCCCCGGCCGTCGCCGAGGCGCTGCAGTGGGTCCTTTCCCCAGACCGTCCGTGGTCTCGCGAGGGTCTCGTCCCTGATCCCCTCCTCGCGAAGCTCTGTATGGCGAGACGGTGCTTTTCGTCTTGGTGGCGGTGCCGTAATCCCCAGTCGCGTGCTGTGGAAAAGGATCTCCTAAGCGGAGCGCGCGATCATCGGGCAGGACTACCCGATCGGCTGCGGGAAACTACGAGCCGGCGCCCGGGATCACCGCATGCAGGCGGCGCCCCATCGCCGTCCCCGACGCTCCGAACCGGGCGCAGAGGCGCTCGAAGCTGCGGTCGCACTCGTACTCGCGCCGAACGAGCCGGGCCGGCATCAGCAGCGCTGCGGCGAAGACGCTCGCCTCCTCCTCGATGTCGATCCCGCCGCCCGCCGGCCGGTCGGCTCGTCCCGACGCACCCCGCGCCCCCGGCACGCCCACCTCGCCCCCCGCGCCCGGCACGCCGGGTTCGCCCGCCGCCCCAGCCGCCCCCGCCGCGGCCTCCGGGTCGACTCGGGACGAGCGGCAGAAGAGCGAGCGGTGGGACTCGCGGTGGATCAGCCAGTGGCCGAGCTCGTGGCCGATCGTGAACCGCCGCCGCGGCGGCCACTCGCGGGCCTCGGCGGCGTTGACCCAGATCTCGCCGCGGTCGACGAGCAGCAGGCCCGAGAGCGACTGGCCGGGCTCGATCTCCGGGCAGCCCGGCGCGGCGGTCATCTCATCGACGTCGCGGACGAGGAGGCCGAAGTGGGAGTCGGCGATCGCCTCGACCGGGACCGGCAGGCTCTCCCCGTCCCACAGCCACTCCGGGAGCGAGGCGAGCAGCGCCTCGGCGCGGCGTTCGATCCCCTCCATGGCGCCGATCTTAGGACCCCCGCGCCGGGCGGCGCCTCAGCCGCCGGTGAACAGCTCGTCGACCTCGTCGCGCTCGCCCGGCCCCGGCTCGGGCGCCGCCCGGGCCGCGGCCGCCTCCTCCGTCTCGGCGCCCTCGTCGGCGCCCTCGAGCGAGCCCCGCCGGGCGAAGACCGCTCCCGGCCCGGCCCCGGCGGGCGGCGGCTCGACCGCCTCGCCGGCGCGCCGCAGCGTCTCGGCGCCGGCGCCGACGATCGCGGCGAGC
>DATHVI010000165.1:0-2848 GCA_035461385.1 Solirubrobacterales bacterium | reverse complement strand
TGCGGCTTGACGCGGATCAGCTCGTCGCCGCGCTTAACGAAGGTTCGCGAGCGGGGCACGTCGTGGCCGCCGAGCACGCCCCGCGGCACCATCTCGTCCCCGTCGGAGCTGCCGGTGGCCATCCGCGCCCGCCCGCCGCGGTTGACCGCTCGCCAGTCGACGCCGCCACCGCCGCGCCAGCGCCCGGCGCCCATGAAGTCGGTGACGACCTCGAGGTTGAGCACCTGCCACGGGAAGCGGACCTCGGCCTCCTCGACGTTTCCGCGCATCACCGAGCCGAGGGTGCCGAAGGACGCCGGGCCGGTGTCGCCGTCGAAGCCGGCTAGGGCGCCGGCGCTCCCGTCGTAGTCGAACGAGGTGCGAACGTAGGGCCTTCCAGATCGCGGATCGGTGCCCGAGGTGTAGTCGCCGCGATGCTTCCCCCAGGGCGCGATCGCCCGCTCGGGCCGCGCCGCGGACAGGGCCTCGGTGACGGCCTCGGTGATCTGCTCGCCGACCGCGACCGGACTCCCCCCGACCGTCGCCGGGTACTCGCAGTTGAGCACCGAGCCGC
Organism: Solirubrobacterales bacterium; assembly: GCA_035461385.1. Classification (GTDB taxonomy): domain Bacteria; phylum Actinomycetota; class Thermoleophilia; order Solirubrobacterales; family 70-9; genus DATHVI01. The sequence continues at coordinate 2,295 of DATHVI010000165.1, read as the reverse complement.
GCGGAGCGATGACCGTGATCGGTCGCAACGAGCCCTCGTTGTGGTAGTCGGCGAGCGCCGGGTCCATGAGCAGGATGGCCGAACCGACCGCGGTCCCGTAAGTCGCCGCCCAGACCCGGTTGACGAACCCCGGTCGCTGCTCGTCGCTGGCCGAGAAGTCGAGCGTCATCTCGTCGCCGCTGACGGTGACTGCCACCCTGACCCAGACCGGCTCGTCGAGCACCGTGCCGTCGTCGTCGGTCGCCGCCGCTCCGTGGTACACGCCGTCCGGAATCGAGCGGATTTCGTCCCGCACCGCACGCTCGGTGCGCTCGATCATCTCGTCGACGGACGCGAGAACCGTCCCGGGGCCATAGCGATCGATCAGCGCGTGGGTGCGGCGTTCCGCGAACGCGGTGGTCGCGATCATCGCCTGACAATCGACCTCCATCTCGGGACGGAAGCGGACGTTGTTGAAGATCAGCTCGAGCACGTCGCGCCGCTCCTCGCCGCGCTCGATCACCCGTGTCGGTGGAATGCAGAGGCCCTCGGCGTGGATGTCGTAGGCGTTCGGAAAGTAGCCCCCTGGGAACGAGCCGCCGGTGTCCATCACGTGCCCGCGGACGAGGGTGAAGAAGACGAGCTCGCCGTCGCTGAAGATCGGCCGAATGAACCCCCAGTCGGGGAGGTGGGGCGCGTGGCCGCCGTGGTAGGGGTCATTGGTGAGGATGACGTCGCCCGGGTGGAGGTCGTCTCCGAACTGGGAGCGGATCTGCTCGATCGCGAACCGCGTCCCGAGGAACTGATCGAGGAGGCCTTCCGGCATCGCGACTGTTGAGCCGTCGGCCTTCCAGATCCCGACCGAGAGGTCGCGGAGCTGTGACATCAGGAAGCTCTGCGCGGTCCGCTCCATCATGTGCCGCATCTCCCGGCACGTCGTCTGGAACCCGTGCCATACCGTGGCCAGCGTTATCGGGTCGATCCCGCGCCCGCCATCGCTGCGATCGGCGCTCACGCTCCCCCCTTTCTCGCCCCGGCCGCCGGCTCCGCCGCGGCGATCGCCGCGGCGGGGCGCGCGGCATCGCCTTGGGTGAGCAGAAGGTTCCCCGCCCCGTCGACGCTCGCCTCGAACCCGTCGGGCACCAGCACGGTGCTCGTCGCGCTGTCGACGAGTGCCGGCCCGGCGAACGCGTGGCCCGAGGCGAGCCGCTCGCGGTGGTAGACAGGCACGTCGCGGTGGGTCCCCGCGATCCGGCACCTCCGCCCTCCGGCGCGGGCGACCGCGAGCGGCGGTGGCTCGCCATGGCGGGCCTCGACCGTGCGCGGCCCCCCCTGCGGCACGCTTCCGCGCAGGTGGCACTCGAGCACCTCCACCGTCCTCCAGGGCAGCGAGTAGCCGTAGAGCTCCTCGTAGCGGCGGTGGAAGCGGGTGTCGATCGTCGCCCGCCCGGCGTCGTCGAGCTCGCCCTCCGGGAGTTCGACGTCGATCTCGTGGAACTGGCCCTCGTAGCGCATCGCCAGAGCGCGCCGGTAGCGCACCGTGCCGGGATCGATGCCGCTGCGGGCAAACGCCTCCGCCTGCTCGGCGATCAGCTCGGCAAAGGTGGCGTTGATCTCCGCCGCCGCCGCGGCGGCTCGATCCCAGACCCCGGCCCGTGTCAGCTCGCGACCGACCTCCATAGTCAGCATGCCCATCGCGCTCAGCGCCGGCCCGGTCGCCGGGCACACTATCCGCGGGATCCCGAGCCGGCGCGCGATCTCGGCGCCGTGGACCCCGCCGGCGCCGCCGCCCGCGACCATGGCGAAGCCCCGCACGTCGAGCCCCTTGCGAGTACAGGCCTCGGTGACCGCGTCGGCCATCGTCCCGTTGACTGTTTCGAAGATCGCCTCGGCGCCGGCGTCGGGGTCGAGTCCGAGCGGCTCGGCAACGGTGCGCACCGCGGCAAGCGCCCGCTCGCGATCGAGACGAAGCTCACCCCCGAGGAAGTAGTCGGCGGGGACGTAACCGAGGACGACATCGGCGTCGGTGACCGTCGGCAGCTCGGAGCGCCCGTACGCGGCCGGGCCGGGATCAGCCCCGGCGCTCTGCGGGCCGACGCGGAGCAAGCCGAGGCTGTCGATCCAGGCTATCGAGCCGCCGCCCGCACCAATTGCTGAGATGTCCACCATCTTCGTCGCGACCCGCTCATCGCCGACCCAAGCGTCCTTCGTGGTCGGGATTCGCCTGTTGCGGATCACGCAGATGTCGAAGCTTGTGCCGCCCATGTCCACCTCGAGCAGGTCGCTCGCGCCGACCGCGGCGCCGACGTCGAGCGC
>DATHVI010000164.1:0-3572 GCA_035461385.1 Solirubrobacterales bacterium | reverse complement strand
CGCGAACGCGGCGCCGCGGGCGCCCCGCCGGCGACCGAGCCGGCCGCCGAGCTCGGCGCCGAAGCCGGCACCCGGGCGAAGCCGGCGGCCGGGTCGGAGCGCGCGATCGAGCAGGCGCCGGAACGCGTCCCGGCGGCCGAGGCGGATGCGGCCCGGCTCGAAGACGAGGCGCGGGCGTCGGCATCGGCCTGGTTGCGCGACCAGGTGAAGGTCCTGCGCGAGGAGGCACGGCAGGCGGCCGAGGAGGAGCTCCGGGCCGAGCTCCGCTCGCGCGAGGACGAGCTCGCCGCGGTGCGGCACCGGGTCGAAGATGCGCAGGCGCGCGCCGAAGCCGCCGAGCGCCAGGTCGCCGAGGCCGAGCCCGCCCCCCGGGGCGAGTCCGAGCAGCAGGGCGAGCAGCGCCCACCCGGGGCCGAGGGCAAGATCGGCGAGATCGCGATCGACGCGGCGAGGGCCGTCGAGCAGGCCGGCGGCGACCTACCCCCGGGGGTCCCGGACGTCGAGGTCCCCGGCGACGATCCCGCTGCCCGCGGCGACGCCCCCGGCGCGGGCGCGGTGAGCATCGTCGAGGCCGACGTCGACGATCTGCGGGCGCTGGGGCTGTCGGCGACCCAGGCGAAGCGCCTGCTGCGCTATCGCGACGAGCACGGGATTCGCTCGGCCGACGACCTCGACGAGGTCCCCGGGTTCCCGCCGCAGTTGCTCGCCGAGGTCAAGCAGAAGCTCGTCCCCTGACGGCGCCGCGCTGCTGCGGCGTCAGCCGAGACGCCAGCGGTCGCGCAGGCGGCCGAGGTGGGGCTCCGCCGCGCCCGCGCCCGCCGGGCGCGGTTCGACCTGATCCGCGAGCGCGTGAATGGTCGCCACGACCGAGGCGGCGAGGGCCGCGGGCGAGTAGCCGCCCTCGAGGCAGACGACGACCGGGGCGCCAAGCGCGCAGACCCTCGCCGCCATGTCGGCGTAGTCGCCGGCCTCGAGCATGCACGAGGCGAGCGGGTCCTCACGGTGGGCGTCGTAGCCGGCCGAGACGATCACCAGGCCTGGCTCGTACGCCGCGGCGACCGGGGCGACGAGGTGCTCTACCAGGCCGCAGAACTCCTCGCGCCCGGCGCCCGCGGCCACCGGGAGGTTGATCGTGTAGCCCTCCCCCTCTGCCTCGCCCTCGTACGCCGCCGGTCCGGTCCCCGGGTAGAGCGGCGCCTGGTGGATGCTGACGTAGAGAACGCGGGGGTCGGCGGCGAAGATCGCCTCGGTCCCGTTGCCGTGATGCACGTCCCAGTCGAGGATCAGCACCCGCTCGGCGCCGTCGGCGAGCGCCGCCGCCGCCGCGACGGCGGCGTTGTTGAAGAGGCAAAACCCCATCGCCCGCTCGACGTCGGCGTGGTGGCCCGGCGGGCGCAGGGCGCAGAACGCAGCCCGATCGCTGCCGGCGAGCAGCTCGCGAGCCGCCCACGCCGCGGCGCCGGCGGCGTGGAGTGCGGCTTCGTACGAGCCCCGCGAGGCGACGGTGTCGACGTCGATGATGCCGCCGCCGCCAGCCGAGAACGCCTCGATCGCGTCGACGTGCGCGGCCGAGTGAACCCGCTCGAGCTCCTCCCGCGACGCCGCCGGGGCGTCGACGCGCTCGAGCCCGAGCCCGCCCCCGGCCTCGATCGCCACCTCGATCGCGCGCAGCCGGGTCGCGTTCTCGGGATGTGGGCCGGTGTCGTGCCGGTAGGAGGAGGGATGGGACAGGTACAGGGTCACCGGACGATCACCGCGAGTACCGTACCCCGCCGTTGACCGAGCCAGACACGAAGCCGACCGGGGCGGACGTGATCGTCGTCGGCGGCGGAGCCGCCGGCCTGTACGTCGCCCTGCGCGCCGCGCGCGAGGGCGCGAGCGTTGCGCTCGCGTCGCGCAAGCCGCTTGCCGAGAGCGCCAGCTACCGCGCCCAGGGCGGGCTCGCCGCGGCGCTCGCTCCCGACGACTCGCCCGAGCGCCACGCCGCCGACACGCTCGCCGCCGGGCGCGGGCTGTGCCGCCGAAGCGCCGTCGACGCTCTCGTCCGCGAGGCGCCGGCCGCGGTTGCCGAGCTGCGCCGGCTGGGGGTGCGCTTCGACGTCGACCCTGCCGGCGAAGCCGTCGAGGGCGAGCTCGCGCTCGGTCTCGAGGGCGGTCACTCCGCGCGCCGGATCGTCCACGCCGGCGGCAGCGAGACGGGCCGGGCGATCACCTCGACCCTCGCCGCGCTCGTCGCCGACGAGCCGGGCGTGCAGGTGCTCGAGGGCGTCTCCGTAGTCGCGCTGTGGAGCGACGGCGAGCGCTGCGCCGGCGCGATCACGGACGACGGCGCGCTTGCGGCTCCGGCGACAGTGCTGGCCACCGGCGGTGGCGCCGCGCTGTGGCGCCGGACGACGAACCCGTGGGGGGCGATAGCCGCGGGCTCGGTCCTCGCGCACGCCGCCGGGGCGGACCTCGCCGACCTCGAGCTCTGCCAGTTCCACCCGACGGCGCTCGCGGTGCCGGCGTCGGAGCACGACGGCAGCCTCGTCACCGAGGCGGTCCGCGGCGAGGGGGCACGGCTGCTCGACGCCTCCGGACGGCGGTTCACCGACGAGCTCGCCCCCCGCGACCAGGTGACCGCGGCGATCCTCGACCGCATGGGCGCCGACCGCGCCGGTCACGTGCTGCTCGACCTGCGCCAGCTCGCCCCCGAGCGGTTCCCGAACGTCTTCGCCGCCTGCCGCGCCGCCGGGCTCGAACCGGACCGCGAGCCGGTCCCGGTCGCGCCGGCCGCGCACTATCTGATCGGCGGCGTTGCCTGCGACCTCGACGGCCGCACGAGGCTGCCCGGCCTGCTCGCCGTCGGCGAGTGCTCGTGCTCGGGGCTCCACGGCGCCAACCGCCTCGCCTCGAACTCGCTCAGCGAGTGCTTCACCTTCGGCGCTCGGGTCGCGTCCGCGGCGACCCGGACCGCCGGCGAGGGGATGCCGGCCGCGGTCGCGAGGCCGGCGTGGCGGTTCGAGCCCCCGCGCTCTGAGACCCGCGAGGCGCTCTGGCGGCACGCCGGACCGCGCCGGGATCGCGACTCGCTGACCGAGCTGCTGGACGACCCGTACCCGCTCGCCCGGCTGATTGCCCGCTCGGCGCTCGAGCGGCGCGAGTCGCGGGGTGCCCACCGGCGCGACGACTTCCGGCTCCCCGACCCCGCGCTCGACGGCGTCCACCTCGTCGTCGACCCCCGGGGCGAGATCAGGCACGAACGCTGGGCTTGAGCTGTCTGGGGCGCGGACGCTGGCCCGGCGGCCGGAATCGCGGGCGTGTCGTACGAATGACAGATTTTCGGCCGATTGGATGAGAAGATATCTGTCCGATTGGTTAATCAGCGCTTAATCTTTAGGCGTTAAGCGTTCATACGAACGTAGGATACTCGCCCGGCCTCCAGGAGGAGAGCCTAAGGCACGGAGAGCTTGGAGGCGACGGGAAATGGAATTCGACCCAGGGGTTAGAAGATGTATCAGTTCAGTCGCTCCATCTATCGCGAGTTGGCCCCCCAGGTAGTCGAGGATCCGGCGGATCCGACCGGCTGCCGC
>DATHVI010000163.1:0-33401 GCA_035461385.1 Solirubrobacterales bacterium | reverse complement strand
TGTGAGCGCGGAGCCACGACAAGGGAGAGCTGATTCCCGGGCGAAGCGCGATCCAGGGTCTGTGAGCGCGGAGCCACGACAAGGGAGAGCTGATTCCCGGGCGAAGCGCGATCCAGGGTCTGTGAGCGCGCGGAGGCGCCGCGCGACGCGAGGCGGGCGAGGCCGATGAACGAGATCGCGGCGAAGCTGGGCGAGATCGGGCTGCCCGAGCCGGTCGCCGAGCTGGCGAAGCGCGACTGGGACGTGATCGTCGTCGGCGGTGGGCACAACGGGCTCACCGCCGCCGCCTACCTCGCGCGCGCGGGCAAGAGCGTGCTCGTGCTCGAGCGCCGCGAGCGGCTCGGCGGGGCGGCGACGCTCGAGCGCCCGTTCGACGACGAGCGGTTCGTGATCAGCCCGTGCGCGTACGTCGTCGGCCTGCTCGACCAGCTTGTGATCGACGAGCTCGAGCTCGAGCGTCGCGGCCTGCGCCACTGGGTGGCCGATCCGAACCTCTGGGTGCCGTTCGAGGACGGGAGCTCGTTCGGCCAGTGGCTCGACGACGCCACGACGCAGGCCGACCTCGACCGGCTCGGGGTTTCGAAGCGCGACGTCGAGGGCTACTGGGCCTACGAGGAGCTGTTCGACGAGGTCCGGCGGCTGCTGCGCAAGGGCCAGCGTGACACCTGGGTCGGCGCGACCCCTTCACGCGAGGAGCTCGAGGAGGTCCTCGGGGGCAGCCGGGAGATGATCGATCTCGTCTTCGAGGCCTCGATCGCCGACGTCCTCGACGCCCACCTCTCCGACGAGCGGCTGAAGACGGCGCTCTACGGGCAGGGGATCATCGGCACCTGGGGTGGCCCGTTCGACCCCGGCACCGCCTCGATCAAGCTGATGCACTACCAGGGCGACCTCGACGGCAACGGCCCGGTGTGGGGCTACGTCGAGGGCGGGATGGGGATGATCAGCTTCGCGATCGCCGATGCAGCCCGCGAGGCGGGGGCGGTGCTCGCCTGCGGGGTCCCGGTCGGCGCGATCGAGCCGTCCGAGGGAGTGGTGCTCGAGGACGGGACCCGGATCCGCGCCGCGACGGTGATCTCGAACGCCGACCCGAAGGTGACCCTGAGCCTGCTCGGGGACGCCGAGATCGACCCCGGCTACCGCGAGCGGCTCGAGCTGTGGAAGGTCCGCAGCCCGGTGGTCAAGTTCAACGCCGCACTCGAGAGCCTGCCGGAGTGGACCGCCGCGCCCGGAGAGACGTGGCCGGCGCGGGCGACGATCGACGTCACCGGCACGATCGAGGATGCCCAGCGGGCGTTCGAGGCCTGCGAGCAGGGCGAGCCGGCGGTGGCGTTCGGTGAGATCTACATCCAAACCGGCTACGACCCGAGCCCGGCGCCGGAGGGCAAGCACCTGATGAGCGTCTTCGGGCAGTATGCGCCCTACGAGCTCGCCGGCGGCGGCTGGGAGGCACGCCGCGACGAAGTCGCTCGGCAGTTCATCGACCTGATCGACCGCTTCGCGCCCGGATTCGAGGATCGGCTGATCGACCACGAGGTCCTCGGCCCGCCCGACATCGAGTCGCGAATCGGCCTCACCGGCGGGAACATCTTCCAGGGCGAGGTCACCCCCGACCAGATGTGGGAGGGCCGGCTCGCCCCCCGCACCCCGGTCCCGGCCCTCTACCTCTGCGGAGCGGCGACGCACCCGGCCGGCAGCGTGATCGCGCTCAACGGCCGCAACGCCGCCGAGGCGGTGCTCGCCGATTCCGGTCTGGCGCTGCCGGTAGCTTCCGTCGTGTGAGCGAGGTGCCGCAGCCGATCCGCTTCGGGTCAGGCCGCGCTGAGATGTCGGCACCGCGACAGGCAGGTACGGCGGCGAAGCCGCCGCAGGTTCGGTGTGAGCGCTGAGGCTCCCGATTCTCGCGAGCGGATCCTCGAGGCCGCCTGCGAGCTGATCGCCGCGGTCGGGATCGACGAGGTGCGCATCGCCCGGGTCGCGATGCGCGCCGGGGCCTCGACCGCGCTCGTCCACCACTACTTCTCGACCCGCGAGGAGCTCCTCGAGCAGGCGCTGATCCACTCCTTCGAGCAGGCGGGCGACGAGCGCTTCACCTCCGCGCCCGAGGCGGAGACGGCGAGCGAGCGCCTCGCCCGCGCGCTCGGCGAGAGCCTGCCGCTGCCCGGCCCGCAGGAGCGCGACTGGGTGCTGTGGGTCGAGCTCTGGCTGCGCGCTGTCCGCGAGCCCGCCCTGCGCCCGGTGGCCGCCCGGCTCTACAGCCGCTATCGCGACTGGGTGGGAGGGCTGATCCAGGCCGGGATCGACAGCGGCGAGTTCGCCTCCGGAGTCGACGTCGCCCGCGCCGCCGACCTGGCGATGGCGCTGCTCGACGGGACCGGGGTCCGGACGCTGTTCAGCGATCCGGAGATGAGCTTCGAGCGAGCCCACGCTCTAACCGCCGCCGCCCTCGCCGCCGAGCTCGGGATCGAGCCGGACGCGTTGCGGCTTGGTTGATCCGCCCGCGGCCGGGGCGGGAGCCCGCGGCGCGGCCGGCAGCGCCTAAGGCCGGCGCGAAGTCACCCAGATGGGTGCCCCGAACGTGACACTCGTCGTCTGGGTCTTCGCCGATCGTCGCTTTGGGTTGACATACGACCCAAAGGTGGCAGCGGCCCGCGAGAGAACCCACGCTTGACACGTTTGGTGCCTTGCCGATGACGCCCGAGTGACGCAAGCCTGCCGACCACCACCGGCTCTCGTCGCCCTACTCGCAGAACCGCGGCGCCGAGCCCCGTGGAGCGCAGCACGGCAGTTCGACCACCTGCCGGCTGCCACCGCTAGCTGCGAGCGGCCCCTTGGACGATCCGGCGAGTCACGCCGCTGCACGGTTGGACTCGGCGGCGCTTGCCAATCCGGCAATCGAGGTGTAACTTGAACCGCGGTTCAGCTTTCGCGACCGGAGGAAGACGGTAGGGACTTGAGCCCGCGCCCGCAGATCGACCACATCCGCAAGCCGCAGATCCTCGCGGCGGCGGCCGAGGTCGTGGCCGAGCGGGGGGTCGCGGCGACGAGGATCGCCGACGTGGCGAAGCTGGCGGGCACCAGCGCACCGGCCGTCCTTTACTGGTTCGAGTCGAAGGACCGGATGCTGGTCGAGGCGCTCGGGTTCGCCGAGGAGCGCTTCTACACCGAGCTCGCCGAGCGCCTCGAGGCGCTCGAGACGCCCGGCGAGCGGCTGCGGCTGCTGATCGAGGCATCGGCGGCGGCACACGACTGGACCCTGTGGATGGAGATGTGGACCTGGGCGCTGCGCGACGCGGCGAGCAGCGAGGCCCGCCGGGCGCTCGACGAGCGCTGGCGGCGGGAGATTGAGCGGCAGGTGGCCGACGGGCAGCGCAGGGGCGAGTTCGACCGTTCGGACCCGCCCGAGCGGGTGGCGATGATCCTCGCGGCGCTGATCGACGGGCTCGCCGTCCAGGCCACGCTCCGCGATCCGGCGATGCCCGCGGCGCGGATGCTCGAGCTCTCGCTCGAGATCGCCGAGCGCCTCGTCGGGGCGAAGCTTCCCGAGCTCGATCGGGCTCGGGACCAAGGCGAGCGGGCGTTGCTCGCAGGAGGAGGATGAGGATGCACGGGAACGAGATCGAGAGGCTGATCGCCGCGCGGATGTCGAGGCGGCACGTGCTCAAGGTCGGAGGCGGCCTGGCGCTCGGCGCCGCGCTCGCCGGCTGCGGGCTCGGCAACAGCGCCGGCGACGAGGCCGAGACGACGCGCGAGATCGAGCCCGAGGTCGACGGCGATCTCGTCTACTTCAACTGGGCGCAGTACCTGGACCCGAAGCTGATCAAGCAGTTCCAGCGCGAGTACGGGGTCGAGGTTCGCGAGTCGAACTTCGACTCGATGCCGGCGATGATGGCGAAGCTGCGCTCGTCGAACCGCTACGACCTGATCTTCCCGAGCGCCGAGTTCGCGAGCCGGCTTGCGAAGGCGAACTTCCTGCTCAAGATCCCGCGCGCGAAGCTGACCGCGATCGACGACGTCTACCCGTTCTTCGACGATCCCTGGTACGACCCGGGCTCCGAGCACACGGTCCCGTACTCGCTGTACCTGACCGGGCTCGGCTACCGCGCCGATCGCGTCGGCGGGATGACAGGCTCGTGGCGCGACCTGACGAACCCGGAGGCCGACGGGCGCTCTTACATCCTCGATGACTTCCAGGAGGCGATCGGGATGGCGAACCTGGTCAACGGCTACGACCTCAACGCCTCCGAGCCCGACCAGCTCGAGGAGGCGAAGCAGTACCTGATCGACCTCAAGCCCGACCTGCGGGGCTTCTCGAGCGACACGATCACGAACATGGCGAGCGGCAACGCCTGGATCCAGCACCTCTGGAACGGCGACATCATCAATGCCCGCTACCGGGTCGACGATCCCGACACGCTGAGGTTCCAGAAGAACCGCGAGGGCGTTCCAGTCGGCAGCGACGTTTTCGCGATCCCTGCGAACGCCGAGCATCCGGGGACAGCGCTGCTGTTCATCGACTTCATCCTCGAGAACTCGGCCCAGAACGCCACCTGGACCGGATATCCGATGCCGACGCGAAGCTCGGAGAAGCCATATGCGGAGCTGGTCAAGGACGAGCCCGAGCTTCAGGTGACGGTCGCCGACCTCGAGGGCGGGCAGCAGTTCGCCGACCTCGAGGGCGAGGCGCGCGAGAACTGGGATCGCGTCTGGACGGAGGTCAAGGCCGCCTAGCCGCTCCGGTCCGAGCGCGGGCGAAACGAGCGATGGGCGCTGCGTGAGGTGAGCGAGCGGCGGTTCGCCGGCCTGATGCTGCTGCCCGGGGCGGCGTGGCTGGTGCTGCTCTTCGTGATCCCGCTCGGGATCACGCTCGCGATCTCGTTCGGCATCACCGACGAGCTCGGGAACGCGCTCTACGCCTGGAACCCCGAGAACTACTCGCGGATCCTCGACCCGCTGTTCGCGCCCGTGCTCCTGCGCTCGGTCGGCTACGCGGCGGCGACGGTGGTCCTCTGCATCGCGATCGGCTATCCGGTCGCTTACTACATCGCCCGCTTCGGGGGTCGCTACAAGTACCTGCTGGTGGCGCTGGTCGTGCTGCCGTTCCTGGTCAACTACCTGATCCGGATCTACGCCTGGACCGCGATCCTCTCCGACGAGGGCGTCGTCAACGGGGTGCTCGCCGACACCGGCCTGACGACCGAGGGGGTCCGCTTCCTGAACACCCCGTGGGCGGTGATCGGGGGCCTGGTCTACGGCTACCTGGCGTTCATGATCCTGCCGATCTACGCCGCGCTCGACCGCATGGACCCGACGCTGGTCGAGGCCGGGAAGGACCTCTACGGCACCGGCTGGCAGACCTTCCGCCACGTCACCTGGCCGGCGACGTTCCAGGGCGTCCTCGCCGGCTCGGTGCTGGTCTTCCTCCCCGCGGTCGGCGACTTCGTCAGCGCCCAGCTCCTCGGCGGTCCCGACACCTACATGGTCGGCAACCTGATCCAGCAGCAGTTCTTCGAGGCCAGCAACTACCCGTTCGGCGCCGCGCTGACGACGGTGCTGATGGCCTTCCTGCTCGTCTTCATGCTCTTCTACCTGCGCTCGGCGGGCAGGGCGGCGGCGGAGGCGAGACTGTGAGCGCGAAGCCGCGACGAAGGAGCGCGGATTCGGTGGCAAAGCGCGATCGACGGTCGGTGAGCGAGCGACATTCATGTCGCGAGAGCGGCATCTGCCGTGAGGTGTTCCTGTGAGCGCGACCGGCAAGGTCGCCCGGCTGCCGCTCGCCCGCCGGCGTGCGGCGCGGTCGAGCCGGCCCCGCGACTTCGACCGCCCGCGCTTCCTGCGGGTCGTGATCGGGCTGTTCCTCGTCTGGACGTTCGCGCCGATCGCGATCGTGATCCTGTTCTCATTCAACTCGAGCCGCTCGCTGCAGAACTTCGACGGCTTCAGCACCCAGTGGTACTCGGAGTTCCTCGCCACCCCGCAGCTCCGCGAGTCGCTCTACGCCAGCCTCGGGATCGCCGTCGCGACGATGCTGGTCGCGACGGTGGTCGGGACCCTGCTCGCCTACGGCCTCGTCCGGGCGCGGAACCGGCTCACCCCGGTGACCAACGTGATCATGCTCGTGCCGCTGGTGGTGCCCGAGATCGTCGCCGGCGTCACCGCATTGCTGCTGTTCACCCAGATCGGGATGGACCTCTCGGTGGCGACGATCACGATCGCCCACATCACCTTCTCGATCTCGTTCGTGACGATCATCGTCCGCGGGCGGCTGGTCTCGCTCAACCGGGAGGTCGAGGAGGCGGCGATGGACCTCGGCGCCACCCGCGTCGAGACGCTGCGGCTGGTCGTGCTCCCGGCGCTGTGGCCGGCGATCCTCGCCGCCGCGCTGATCGTCTTCGCGCTCAGCTTCGACGACTTCGTGCTCTCGTTCTTCACCACCGGCGAGTCGCCGCAGCCCCTGCCGGTGCGGATCTACTCATCGATCCGCTTCGGGGTGACGCCGACGATCAACGCGATCGGGACGCTGATGCTGGTCGTCTCGGTGACGGCGATCGCGGTGGCGCTTGCGCTGCCGCGGCTGCTCGGAAGGCGGGGAGGAGGAGTGCTGATCGGAAAGGATGCGGTGTGAGGTGAACGAGCAGGCGAACGGGGGCCCGGGGGCCAGCGACGAGGCGATCCGGTTCGAGTCGGTGACGAAGCGCTTCGGCGACACCGAGGCGGTCGCCGAGCTCGGGATCACGATCCGGCGCGGCGAGTTCTTCTCGCTCCTCGGCCCATCGGGGTGCGGGAAGACGACGACGCTGCGGATGGTCGCCGGGTTCGAGCAGCCGTCCGAGGGGAGGATCTTCCTCGAGGGCGAGCCGGTCGAGGCGATTCCGCCCTACCGCCGCAACGTCAACACCGTGTTCCAGAGCTACGCGCTGTTCGAGCATCTCGACGTGTTCGAGAACGTCGCCTTCGGGTTGCGCCGACGCAAGGTCGACCGCGGCGAGGTCCGGCGGCGCGTCGCCGACGCGCTCGAGTTGGTCCAGCTCCATGGCCGCTCCGACGCCAAGCCGCGCGAGCTCTCCGGCGGCCAGAAGCAGCGGGTCGCGCTCGCGCGGGCGCTGATCAACCGTCCCGCGGTGCTGCTGCTCGACGAGCCGCTCGGGGCGCTCGACCTCAAGCTCCGCCGCCAGATGCAGGTCGAGCTGAAGCAGATCCAGCGCGAGGTCGGGATCACGTTCGTCTACGTCACCCACGACCAGGAGGAGGCGCTGTCGATGTCGGACCGGATCGCGGTGATGCGCGATGGCCGCGTGATCCAGTGCGGTCCGCCCGAGGACGTCTACGAGCGCCCGGCCGAGGAGTTCGTCGCCGGGTTCATCGGGATCTCGAACCTGCTCGAGGGGGTCGCCGACGGCCCCGACGCGGTCCGGGTCGGGCCGTCGCTGCGGATCCCGGCGCCGCTTCCCGACGGCTGCACGACGGGCGAGGAGGTGCGGATCTCGGTCCGCCCCGAGAAGATCGCGCTCGACGAGCTCGAGCCCGGGATGGTCGAGCTCGCGGGGGTGATCGAGTCGCGGGTCTACCTCGGGATGACGACCCAGATCACGGTCTCGCTGGGCGAGGGTGCGCGGCTGGTCGTCCTCGAGCAGGCCACCTACCGCTCGCGCGCCGACGACCGCTGGGAGCCCGGTATGCCGGTGCGGCTGGGCTGGCACCCTGAGCACTGCCTGATCCTGCGCTGAGCTGCGCCGCGCGGGCACGCAGCAGCTCGACCAGGTCGGCGGTCGGGTGGAACGGATCGGCGACGACGCGCCCCGTCTCGAGGCAGATCGCGGCCCGGACCTCGCCCGCGAGCTCGGCGGCGAGCGCCGGCGCGCGGAGCGGCGGGGCGCTGTCGCGTTCGGCCAGGCGGCGCATCTCGGGCGCGCCGGCATCGAAGCGAAGCCGCAGCACGACCGCGCTCACCGGTCCGACTCCCGGCGTGCCGCCGCCTCGACGATCGCGTCGGCGACCGCCTGCCCCGCGCGCTCGGACTCCTGGTGCTCGGGGTGCCACTGGAGCCCGAGCGCGAACCGCTTCCCTGCGAGCTCGATCGACTCGAAGATCGAGTCGTCGGAGCCCGAGGTCGGACGCAGGCCGCGCCCGAGCCGCCGCACCCCCTGGTGGTGCTCGCTCGAGACGACCGCCGTCGGGCCGAGGACCCGGCGGGCGCGCGACCCGGGCGAGGTCGAGACCGGGTGCTGGACGCGCCAGTGCGAGCGCCGCGTCGCCGCGTCGTGCTGGAGGTCCTGGTAGAGGCTGCCGCCGAGCGCGATGTTGAGCAGCTGGGCGCCGCTGCAGATTCCGAGGTAGGGGATGCTGGCCTCGAGCGCGGCGCGGACGACCCGGAGGTCGCGAACGTCCGCCGCCAGGTCGGGCGCTCTCAGCGGCACCCGGGGTCGCTCGCCGTAGGTCGCGGGGTGGATGTCGATGACGCTGCCGCCGACCACGAGCCCGTCGGCGATGGCGAGCTGGGGCTCGAGCGCCCCCGGCCGCAGCGGGCGGACCTCGGCGCCGGCGGCCTCGAGCCAGCTCGCGTACTGGTGATGCGGGTCGCGGGTCGCGAGCAGGATCAGCGGCTGGTCCGATCCACCGCCGTGATAGGCGGCGGCGAATGCGCGGCGGGCGGCGGCGACCCGCTTGCGCGCCGCCTCGGACGAGATCGCGAGCAGCTCGCCGATCTCACGGTGGGGTAGCCCGGCCTGGAACCGCAGCAGGACGAGCAGGCGCTGATGCGGGTCGAGCCGGCCGAGGGCATCGGCGACCGTCAGCGCCTCGGCGCCGTCGGCCGAGATCGCCGCGACCGCCTCGTCCTCGAGCTCAGCGTGGTCGCGAAGCCGGCGCTTGCGGAGCTCGTCGATCGCGAGGTTGGAGGCGGTGCGCTCGAGCCACGCACGCTGCTCGGCGACCGGCCGCTCGAGCGGGCCGCCGCGCCAGAGGCGCAGGAACGCCTCCTGGCTCAGATCCTCGGCGGCCTCGCGCGAGCCGACCATCCGCTCGAGCCTGCGGGTCAGCCGGGTGCGGTGCGATTCGAACAGCGTTTCGACGCTCACGTCTGATTAAACGTCTCACACGCCGCAAACCGGAACCCCGACGACGGGGTTCCTCGGCGTTGTCGTCGCTGTGGCCGGGCGAATCCTGCGGAACGCGACGCGGCGGCGGGCTAGAAGCGGCCCTTGTGGCGCTTCTTGAAGCCGCGCGCCGAGCGCATCTGGTCGCTCCAGCCGGGCCCCTTGCCCGGGACCATGCTGGTGTCGAACCGCAGTCCGGCGACCTTCAGGTACATGTGGCCGCTGTGGGTGAAGACCGTGATCCACTTCCCCTTGCCTCGCTTGCCCCAGCGGAAGTAGCCGCTCGAGGGCATCGGGCTCGAGACGAAGTTGCCGCCCTTGAGCGCGTAGCTCGCGGCACCCGAGCAGTCGTAGCACCTCGACTCGAAGCGGGCGTGGCCGCCGCCGTAGCAGTAGTCCTTGCCCTTGGCGATCTCGTTCGCGGCGCGAATCACCTTCTTCACCCGCGCCGGCGCCTCCTCGGGCGGGATCGCGAGGCCGTTGCGAAGCTTCGCCTTCCGGCCGGGCACCGTCTTGCCGCCGCCCCCGCCATCGGTGCCGCCGCCGTCGGCGCTGACGCCCCCGGTCTGCGCGGCGGCGGGGGAGGGCGCGAGGGCGAGGCAGAGCGCGCTAAGCGCCGCCGCGATCACCGCGCTGACGAGCCGGCGCTGACCGCCTGAGTGCTGATCTCGTGTACGCAAGCTTCCCGATCTCCTTCGTCGGCCTGCGGGGTTAGCTGACGGGCTGGCGCTGAAAGAGCCTGCGCCCCCACCCGGCGGTGGGTTGGCCCCGAACTGGTGGTTCCCCCGCTCCCCGAGGCGCATGGCGCGACGGGGACTCGGCTTTACCGGTCTGTGCGGCGCGCACCCTACACGATTCGCCGGCGTTGTGCAAAGGCCTGCTCAGGGATTCGTGAGCGAAGCCAAACAATCTTCGCCCGGCGGCGCGCTCCGGCGTCCCGATCGGCGGCGAGGCCCACCGCCCCCGTAAGGTTCTGCCGCTGATGGAGCTGCGAGGCAAGACCGTTCTCCTCACCGGGGCGACCGGCGGCCTCGGCCGGGCGATCGCCGCCGTCCTCGCCGAGCGCGGCGCGACGATGGTCCTGAGCTCCCGCCGCGAGCAGGAGCTCGGCGAGCTGGCCGGCACGCTGGCGGGCGAGGGCCACCACTGGGTGGTCGCCGACCTCGCCAACGAGGGCGCGACCGAGGAGCTGGCAGCGGCCGCCGGCGACGTCGATGTCCTCGTCGCGAACGCGGGCATCCCGGCCGGCGGGCGGCTCGAGCGCCTCGCGCCGGAGGAGGTGGAGCGCGCGCTGCGAGTGAACCTGACCGCGCCGGTGCGGCTGACCCGCGACCTGCTGCCCGGGATGCGCGAGCGCGGGGCCGGTCAGCTCGTCTTCATCTCCTCGCTCCAGGCGAAGGCGGCGCTGCCACGCAGCTCGCTCTACTCGGCGACGAAGTTCGGGCTGCGAGGGTTCGCGCTCAGCCTCCGTCAGGACCTCGCCGGGACCGGGGTCGGGGCGTCGGTCGTGCTGCCGGGGTTCGTCCGCGACGCCGGGATGTTCGCCGAGTCGGGCAGCAAGGCCCCGCTCGGCCTCGGGACGGTCTCCCCGCGCCAGGTCGGCGAGGCCGTGGCAGACGCGATCGAACGCGATCGCGCCGAGGTCCACGTCGCGCCGGTGATGCTCCGGCTCGCGGTCGCGATCGCCCACCGCCGCCCCCACCTCGCCGCGCGCGTCACCGGCCGGAGGGCCGGCAAGGTCGCCGACAAGGTGATCGAGGGCCAGGCCGACAAGCGCTGAGGGGGCCCCCCGCCTGCGGGCCGGCGTGTCCGGGGTCGCGATCCGGGAATCGCGATACTGAGGGCAACCAGATGACCGATCGCCGGAGGACCAGATGACCGACAGCTTCGGTGCCCGCGACACCCTCGAGGTCTCCGGGCGGGAATTCGAGATCCACCGACTGGACGCGCTCCAGGAGCGCTTCGACGTGGCCAGGCTTCCGTACTCGCTCAAGGTCCTGCTCGAGAACGCGCTCCGGCTCGAGGACGGCCAGTCGGTGACCGCCGACAACGTCGAGGCGATCGCCTCCTGGGACGCCAGCGCCGAGCCCAGCGTCGAGATCCCGTTCCAGCCCGCCCGGGTGCTGATGCAGGATTTCACCGGGGTCCCGGCGATCGTCGACCTCGCGGCGATGCGCGACGCGATCGAGGAGCTCGGCTCTCAGGGAGCGGAGCGACCGGTCGAGCTCGGAGGGCTCGCGGCGAAGATCAACCCCCTCGTCCCGGTCGACCTCGTCATCGACCACTCGGTCCAGGTCGACGCGTTCGGCAACGAGCGCGCGTTCGACATCAACGCCGACCGCGACTACGAGCGAAACGGCGAGCGCTACGCGTTCCTGCGCTGGGGCCAGCAGGCCTTCGACGGCCTCCGGGTCGTCCCGCCGGCGACCGGGATCTGCCACCAGGTGAACCTCGAGTACCTCGGCCAGGTCGTCTTCCAGCGCGAGGTCGACGGCGTGACCCAGGCCTACCCCGACACCCTCGTCGGCACCGACTCGCACACGACGATGATCAACGGCCTCGGCGTCCTCGGCTGGGGGGTCGGCGGGATCGAGGCCGAGGCGGCGATGCTCGGCCAGCCGATCTCGATGCTGCTGCCCCAGGTCGTCGGCTTCAGGCTCTCCGGCGAGCTCAGCGAGGGCGCGACCGCGACCGACCTCGTGCTCCGAGTCACCGAGATGCTCCGCGAGCGCGGGGTGGTCGGCAAGTTCGTCGAGTTCTACGGCCCCGGCCTCCACACCCTCGGCCTCGCCGACCGGGCGACGATCGGCAACATGTCGCCGGAGTTCGGCTCGACCTGCGCGATCTTCCCGGTCGACCGCGAGACGCTTCGCTACCTCGAGTTCACGGGCCGGCCGACCGAGCAGATCGAGCTCGTCGACGCATACGCGCGCGCGCAGGGGTTCTTCCACGAGCCCGACTCCTCCGACCCGACATTCTCGGAGACGCTCGAGCTCGACCTCGGCGAGGTCGAGCCGTCGATCGCCGGCCCGAAGCGCCCCCAGGACCGGATCGCGCTCGCCGACGCGAAGGGCGCCTTCCTCGAGTCGCTGCGCGAGTTCGACCCGAAGGCTGCGGAGAGCCTCGGGAGCCACTACGACGAGGCGGTGGCAGGAACCTTCCCCGCCTCCGATCCCCCGGGCGAGGACCACAACGGCGAGTCGGGCAAGCCGCGGCACGCCGGCGGCACGGTCGTCTCCGAGCGCAAGTCGAACCCAATCGCGATCACGCTCGAGGACGGCACCGAGACCGAGATCGACCACGGCCGGGTGGTGATCGCGGCGATCACGAGCTGCACCAACACCTCGAACCCCTCGGTGATGCTCGCCGCGGGGCTGCTGGCCCGGAACGCGCTCGAGCGCGGGTTGGAGCGAAAGCCATGGGTGAAGACTTCGCTCGCGCCCGGCTCGACCGTCGTCACCGAGTACTACAAGCGCTCCGGCCTCGACCAGTACCTCGACCGGCTCGGCTTCAACCTCGTCGGCTACGGCTGCACGACGTGCATCGGCAACTCGGGACCGCTGCCGGAGGCGATCTCGGAGGCGGTGAACGAGAACGACCTCGTCGTCTGCTCGGTGCTCTCGGGCAACCGGAACTTCGAGGGGCGGATCCAGCAGGACGTTCGCAACAACTACCTCGCCTCGCCGCCACTCTGCGTCGCCTACGCCCTCACCGGGCGGATGGACGCCGACCTGACGACCGAGCCTCTCGGCTCCGATCCGGACGGGAACCCGGTCTACCTCGCCGACATCTGGCCGGGCTCGGAGGAGATCAAGCAGACGGTGGCCGAGGCGGTCCGCGCCGAGATGTTCACCAAGAACTACGCCGACGTCTTCTCCGGCGACGAGCGCTGGGCGGCGCTCGAGACCCCCGAAGGCGACCGCTACACCTGGCCCGACTCGACCTACGTCCGCCGGCCCGCGTTCTTCGAGGGGATGGGTCCCGAGCCCCCGCCCGTCGAGCGGATCGCCGGCGCTCGCGTGCTCGCCCTGCTCGGCGACTCGGTCACCACCGACCACATCTCACCGGCGGGCGCGATCAAGAAGGACTCGCCGGCGGGCCGCTGGCTGATCGAGAACGGGGTCGAGGTCCGCGACTTCAACTCTTACGGCTCGCGCCGCGGCAACCACGAGGTGATGATCCGCGGCACGTTTGCGAACGTCCGGCTGCGAAACCGGCTTGTCGACCGCGAGGGCGGCTTCACGCGGCACTTCCCCGATGGCGAGGAGACGACGATCTACGAGGCGGCGATGCGCTACGCGGACGAGGGCGTGCCGCTCGTCGTCCTCGCCGGCAAGGAGTACGGCTCGGGTTCGTCGCGCGACTGGGCGGCGAAGGGCACGGCGCTGCTCGGCGTCCGCGCCGTGCTCGCCGAGAGCTTCGAGCGGATCCACCGCTCGAACCTGATCGGGATGGGCGTGCTCCCGCTCCAGCTCCCCGACGGCGAGACGGTCGATTCGCTCGGGCTGACCGGCGGCGAGCTGATCGACGTCGGCGACGTCGACGGCGGCGAGGCGCGGACCGTCACCGTGACCGCCCGGCCCGGTGGCGCCGAGCCGATCGAGTTCGACGCGCGGGTGAGGCTCGACACCCCGAACGAGATCTCCTACTACCGCCACGGCGGGATCCTCCACCGCGTCCTCCGCGAGCTCCGTTAGCGATCGGCAAATCCGTGGTCGCCCCGGTTGACAGCGCCAACCGGTATCGGTCAAGATGGGTACGCTGTTCCATACAGGGAGCTTTCGAAGCTCGTCCCCGGCCAGTCCCGCCTCCGGGGACGAACGCGTCGGCATCCCTCCCTGGCTACCGACGCGCTGGCGTGGGCGCGGGCCGTGTGGACCCCCTGCCTCCTACGGCCCCGCCCCGCCAATTCTTCGGGCTCTGCAAAGCAGCGCATTTCGGCGTCCTCGCCCGATCGCCTTGCTCACGTACGTCGAGGAGTACGCTCGCTGCGGCGATCGGGCTGCGTCCACCGAACTGCTTGCTTTTCGAGCCCTCCGCGGTCGGTTGGCGGTGGGCGTCGGCTCCGTGGGCCCGCGGTGGGGGTCGGCTCCGTGGGCCGGCGCTCGGTTCGACGAACGCGTGGGCCCGACTCTGCAGGACCCGCGCTCGGTTGATGACTAGGCCGGGCTCCGTACCTCGGCGCTGAGTTGATGCCGATCCGGTGCCCTTGACAGTCCTCGGGGGTAGGAGGATGCTCTGCCCAGCGCGCCGGGGGTAGCCGGCGGGAGAGGAGAGCGGAAGATGTTGGTGAGGCCGAGGTTGGGGCGTCCTTCGCCGGCGATGGTGGTCGCGATCGCAGCGCTCGTCGCTGCGCTGACGGGGTCCGCGGTCGCCGGGGTCGTGAGCACGGCGGTCCTCGACCGCAAGGAAAAGAAGCAGGTGAAGCGGATCGCCAACAAGCGCATAACCCAGCGCGCGCCTGGGCTCTCGGTCGCCAACGCGCGCACGCTTGCCGGGCTCGAGCCTGCCGAGTTCCTGCGATCGTCGCGGATCAAGCTCGGCGGGCCGATCGCTACGAGCACCGAGGGGCAGGCCCTGATCCTCGCGTTCCCGGATCTCGGTCTCGAGATCAGGACCGACGGCGACGCCGACATAGCCGCCCAGATCCGCGTCGTCAACCTGAACCCGTTGGGCGGCCCGGAGTTTCTGGTCACCTACGGAGTCGATCACCAGAACCAGGCGGTCCTCGAATCCGGGAGCAACCTCGAGATCATGCCGGGCGGCTCGATCGGGGGCGACGTCTGGATCTTCGCCCGCGACGCGCCGGGCGCCGGAGTCCTGGTCAGCTGCGGGTTCTCTGGCTTCCTTCCCGAGGCGGAACAGGGGTCGGCGTCGTGCTTCGGGGTGCGTGCGTAGCGCCGGCGACGCCGCGGCGGCGATGCTCGATCCATGCGATCGCGATCACGCTTCCGACCGGCCCAGCCGGGGTGAGGGTGGCGGCGAGGAGGGTGTAGGGGGCCTCCCAGCGCAGCACGGCGGCCCAGACGAGGAGGGCGAGGATGATGAAGCCGATGCCGTGGCTGAGGCCGAAGTAGAAGGTCGCGCGGTCGAGGCCGGGGGAAAGCCAGACGATCAGCAGGCCGGCGAAGAGGACGAGCTCGATATAGGAGGCGAGCTTGACCCACGGCCACAGCGTCCCGGGGACCGGCTTTCGGAGGACGTCGGATGGGCGCTCGGAGGTGCTCACGCTCTCTGATTCATAGCTACCGCGTGTACAACCGGGTCGCTCGAGGTCTCGACCGCCGTCGATGGCGATCGCCGCCGCCGCCCGGCACGATCACGGCATGCAGGTAAGCACCAGAGCGGAGCCGGGGCGATCGCCGCACGACGTGCACGTGCTCGCTCGCGAGGCTCGTCGCCTGATCGGATTCGAGCGTGGCTACGACTGCCCGGCATGCGGTTCTGAGCACCGCGCGTGGGCCCCGCTGCGCTCCTGCCCCGACTGCGGCGAGGGCCTCGGGGTTGCGGTCATCCGCCGCGCCGCCTTCGCGTAACAGCCTCTCCTCCAGCGCGGAGCGCGGTATCGCAACCGGCCGGCGATCCGGCCGGTTGCGCTGCGGAAAAGGGGCGGTCCGCTGAGTGCCAGCGACTTGAGCCCCAACCCGCAGCCCCCCAAGGTGTGCGCGGCGTCGCCGCGCACCAGGTATTCAAGGCGGGGGCGGAGGAGGCGGCGGAGGTATTCCTATCCCTCAAGGGCGGTTAGGACAATTCGCTCCTGCTCGAGCCGGTGGGCCGCCGGGTAGCCCTCGCCCGGGCTCGCGCGGGGCGGGCGGCCGACGTAGCCGAGCTCGAGCCCCTCGCCGAGGATCTCGGGCAGGCGGCGGAACATCACGCTCCACGCGCCCATGTTCTTCGGTTCCTCCTGGGCCCAGACGACCCGCTTCAGGTTCGGGTAGGAGCTGACCAGGGCGGCGATCTGCTCCTGGGCGAACGGGTACAGCAGCTCAACCCGGGCGATCGCCACCGACTCGGCCTCGGCGCGGCGCTCTTGGCCTTCGATGTCGTAGTAGAGCTTGCCGCTGCAGAGCACCAGCTTCTCGATCCGCTCACGTCGCTCGGACGCCCGGGGATCGTCGAGCACGTACTCGAACATCCCCGACGTCAGGTCGTCGAGGCTCGACGCCGCCGGGCGCAGCCGCAGCAGCCCCTTCGGCGTGAACACGACCAGCGGCCGCGGCTTCGGGACCAGGGCCTGGCGGCGCAGGAGGTGGAAGTACTGGGCCGCGGTGGTCGGGTTCGCGAGCCGGATGTTGCCCTCCGAAGCGAGCTGGATGAAGCGCTCGATCCGGGCGCTCGAGTGCTCCGGGCCGGCGCCCTCGTAGCCGTGCGGGAGGAGCAGCGTCAGCCTCGTCGCCTGGCCCCACTTCGACTCGCCGGAGACGATGAAGCTGTCGATGATCACCTGCGCCGAGTTGGCGAAGTCGCCGAACTGCGCCTCCCAGAGGACGAGGCTCCCCGGCGACGCGGTCGAGTAGCCGTACTCGAACCCGAGGCAGCCGGCCTCGGACAGCGGGCTGTTGTGGAGCTCGAATGGCGCCTTCGCATCGGAGAGGTTCTGGATCGGCACGTACTCGAGCCCGGTCTTCTCGTCGTGGAGGACGAGGTGGCGATGCGAGAACGTGCCGCGCTCGGTGTCCTGCCCCGTGAGCCTGACGTGGACGCCTTCGGTGAGCAGCGAGGCGAACGCGAGCGACTCGGCGTGGCCGAAGTCGATCTCCCCCTCCTCGAGCGCCGCAACCCGCCGCTCGAGCGGCTTGCGGAGCTTGCGGTGGATCGTGAAGCTGTCCGGGACCCTGAGCAGCTCGTCGTTCAGCTTCCGCAGCCGGTCGGCGGGGAGGAAGGTCGCGATGTCGGGGCTCTTCGTGCGGTCGAGCTCGCCGGTGGCGAGCGCGGTCGAGCTCGGGTCCTCGTACTCGCCGGACGTCATCTTCGCTCGCAGCTCCTTGAGCGTCGACTGGAGGTCGGCCTGGCGCTCGCGGCCGAGCCGCTCGACCTCCGCGCGCTCGATCACCCCGTCGGCGACCAGCCGCTCGGCGTAGAGCTCGGAAACGGGCGGGTGCTCCTTGATCGCCGCCGCCATCGTCGGCTGGGTGTAGGCGGGCTCGTCGGTCTCGTTGTGGCCGTAGCGGCGGTAGCCGATCACGTCGATGACGACGTCGCGCCCCCACCGCTCGCGGTAGGCCATCGCCAGCCTGGTGGCGGCGATGCAGGCTTCGACGTCGTCGGCGTTGACGTGGAAGATCGGGGAGTTGAAGCCCTTCGCGAGGTCGCCGGCGTAGGGGGTCGAGCGGCCCTCGGTGGGATCGGTGGTGAACCCGACCTGGTTGTCGGTGATGATGTGGATCGTGCCGCCGGTCGAATAGCCCCGGAGCGACTGGAGGTTGAGCGTCTCGGCGACCACCCCCTGGGCGGGGAACGCGGCGTCGCCGTGGAGCAGCACCGGGATCGCGACGCTCGGGCGGTGCTCGAGCCGCGAGCCCTCGACGTCGCTCTGGGTCGCCCGGGCGCCGCCGGTGACGACCGGGTTCACGTACTCGAGGTGGCTCGGATTCGGATAGAGCCGGATCCGCGTCTCGCCTCCGTCGCGGGTCGGGACCGTGCCCTCGGCGCCGTGGTGGTACTTGACGTCGCCGGTGCCGGCGTGCGGGATCGCGGTGATCGCCTTCACCTGCTCGAGCGCCTTCGCCCCCTCGAACTCGGCGAGGATCGACTCGACCGGGCGGCCGACGTTGTGGGCGAGGACGCTGAGCCGGCCGCGGTGGGCCATTCCGAGGGCGAGCTCCTCGGCGCCGTTGCGGTCGGCGATCGTCGCGACCTCGTCGAGCATCGGCACGATCGCGTCGAGCCCCTCGATCGAGAACATCTTCTGCCCGAGGTAGGCCTTCTGGAGGAAGCGCTCGAACTGGAACACCTCGATCAGCCGCGCGAGCAGCGCCCGGCGCTCCTCGGGCTCGAGCGGGGTCCGGTGCGAGCCCGTTTCGATCATCTCCCGCAGCCAGACGCGCTGTTGGTGCGAGGAGAGGTGCTCGATCTGGTAGGCGATCGTTCCGCAGTACGCCTCGCGCATCCGCGGCAGCGCGTCGAGCAGGTTCTCCCCCTCGACCCCGATCCGCAGGATCGACGCCGGGATCCGCTTCATCAGCTCGGGCGTCAGGTTGAGGCTCTCGGGGGCGAGGGCCGGATCGCCCTTCGGCTCGCCGGCGAGCGGGTTCACCTTCGCGGCGAGGTGGCCGTGGGTGCGGTACGCCTTCAGCAGCGAGGTCGCCGCCTGGACCGCCTGGAGCAACTCGGTCTCGGGCTCGGCCGGGCGCGCGGGCGCAACGCCGCCGGGGGCCGCGCTCGGCAGGGGCGGCGCCGACGCCGCGGCGGCGGTCGCGTGGGTGACGGTGCTGACCGGGATCCCGAGCTCCTCGACGATCGACTCGTAGAAGGCGTCCTCGCCCTGGAGGAGCTGGTCGATCCGGCGCAGGAACGAGCCCGACTCCGCGCCCTGGATCACCCGGTGGTCGTAGGTCGAGGTCATCGTCATCACCTTCGAGACTCCGAGCGCGGCGACCTTGTCCGGCGGCGCGTGCGACCACTCCGGCGGATAGGCGATCGAGCCCGTGGCGACGATCGTCCCCTGGCCGCTGAGCAGCCGCGGCACCGAGGCGACGGTCCCGAGGCCACCCGGGTTGGTGAGGGTGATGTTGGTGCCGCGGAAGTCGTCGGCGGTGAGCGCGTTCTCGCGCGTCTTGGTGATCAGCTCCTCGTAGTGGGAGTGGAAGCCGGAGAAGTCGAGGCCCTGGGCGCCGCGGATGCATGGGACCATCAGCGAACGCTGCCCGCGGCGCTCGACGTCGACCGCGATCCCGAGGTTGACCTGCTCGTTGGCGGTCACGTACGGCTTGCCCTCCGGCTCCGAGTAGGTCCGCACCATCGCCGGCCACTCGGTCGCCGCGTTGACGATCGCCCACGCGATCAGGTGGGTGAAGGAGACCTTCATCCCGCGCTCGGCGAGGGCGCCGTTGATCGCCTTGCGCTTCGCGTCGAGGGTGTCGACGGCGAGGGTGCGGAACGAGGTCGCGGTCGGGACGCCGCGGCTCTCGTTCATCGCCTCGGCGAGCATCGCGGCGGGGCCCCGCAGCGGTCTTGCCTCGGCCTCGGCGGCGGCCGGCCGCGCCGGCGTCACGCCGTCGGCCGCCGCGAGGACGTCCGCCTTGACGATCTTCCCCCCGATCCCGCTGCCCTCGACGGCGCCGAGGTCGACGCCCTTCGCGGCCGCGACCCGACGTGCGACCGGCGAGGCGCTCGCCCCGTTGCCCTCGATCGGGGCCGGCGGAGCCGCCGTACCCGCGTGCGGCTTCGCCTCCTTCGCTTCCGTGCCGCCCGCGACCGCGGCGGGCGCCGCGCCCGCGGTCATCTCGGCAAGCGGCTGGCCGACCTCGACGACGTCGTCGGGCGCGACGAGGACCTTGGTGATCGTCCCCGAGCTCGGGGCGGGCACCTCGGCGTCGACCTTGTCGGTCGATACCTCGACCACCGTCTCGCCCTCGGACACCTGCTGGCCCTCGGAGACGTGCCACTCGAGCACCGTCCCCTCGGTCACCGACTCGCCCATCTCCGGCATCTGGATCCGCACCGTCTCCTCGGGGCCGGTCTCGGTCTCGACCTCACCAGGGGTCGGCGCCGCGGAGGGCTCCTCGTCGGCTCCGAGGTCGGCGTCGCCCTCGCCGCCGCCCTCGACCAACCCGTCCTGCTCCTCGAGCCCTGCCGCCGAGCCGCCGTTGGCCGATGCGCCGTCGCCGCCGGGGGAGCCGTCGGGATCGAGCTCCCCGAGCGCCGCCCCGACCTCGATCGTGTCGTCCTCCGAGGCGATGATCCTGACCAGGACTCCGCTCGCCGGGGCGGGCACCTCGGCGTCGACCTTGTCGGTCGAGACCTCGACCACGGTCTCGCCCTCGTTGACGAACTCCCCCTCGGACTTGTGCCACTCGAGGACGGTTCCCTCGGTGACAGACTCACCCATCTGGGGCATCTGAATCTCGACTACCCCTGAATCCGGCATCAAACTCCTGCGGCGGCTGCCCCCGCTCACTACTTGCGGCCGCTTCGCGGCCTTACCTGCTACTGCCGAGACACTCTCTGTCTCGGCCCAACGCACCTGAGTCTAGGCACTCCGAACGCCGGCCGGGCGCGGTCGACGTGAACCCTCGGCGGCGGCCCGCAAACGCTTGCTAGGAGATCCGGGCGACGAGCTTGGCGTCGTTCGCGGGCGTGTCGACGATCTCCTCGCGCAGGAACTCGATCGCCGGCGCGGCATGGTCGCAGAACGCACACTGCAGCTCGGCGCGCGGGCGGACGCGCGGGGCCGGCGAGATCGGCAGCTCGCATGCCGGGCAGGCGAGCGAGCCCCAGGCGAGCACCTGGACTCCGTCGGCGACCAGGCGCCGCCCCTCGCCGACCGCGGAGCCGCCGACCCGCCCGAGCTTGACGTCGGGCTCGCCGCGGTCGCCGGGGTGGGGAACCAGCTCGAAGGCCACGAAGCCAATACTAAGGACCTATCTCAATAGGACCGGCACGCGCGGTGGACCTACCGAGATAGGCCCCACGGTCAGGTAGGGTGAGGCACCGTCAACCGGGACCAGCGAGGAGACAGATGAGCTACTTCGTCACCGGGGCGACCGGGTTCATCGGCCGCAACCTGGTCGAGTTGCTGCTCGAGCGCGAGGGCACGATCTACGTGCTCGTCCGCGAGGGTTCGAAGGGGAGGCTCGAGGAGCTCCGCAGCCGCTGGGGCGCCGGCCCCGACCGCGTCGTCGGCATCGTCGGCGACCTCACCCAGCCGCGACTCGGGGTATCCGACTCCGATCTCGAGCGCCTCACGGGGGAGGTCGACCACTTCTTCCACCTCGCCGCCGTCTACGACATGACCGCCGACGCCGAATCGCAGCGCGTCGCCAACGTCGAGGGCACGCGGCACATGTGCGAGCTCGCCGAGGCGGTCGTGGCGGGATGCGTGCAGATGGTCAGCTCGATCGCCGCCGCGGGGCTATACCGCGGCACCTGGCGCGAGGACATGTTCGAGGAGGCGGAGGACCTCGACAGCCATCCGTACTTCCGCACCAAGCACGACTCCGAGCGGGTCGTCCGTGAGGAGTGCTCGCGCCCGTGGCGGGTCTACCGGCCGGGAATCGTCGTCGGCGACTCCGAGACCGGCGAGATGGACAAGGTCGACGGGCCGTACTACTTCT
The DNA here is from genome assembly GCA_035461385.1 of Solirubrobacterales bacterium. Taxonomy (GTDB): domain Bacteria; phylum Actinomycetota; class Thermoleophilia; order Solirubrobacterales; family 70-9; genus DATHVI01. The sequence continues at coordinate 12,031 of DATHVI010000163.1, read as the reverse complement.
TCAAGCTGATTCGCCGGTTGCGGGCGACGGTCCCGCAGTGGATGCCGCTCGTCGGCATCGAGGGCGGCGAGATCAACCTCGTCCCGGTCGATTACGTCGCCCGCGCCCTCGACCACATCGCCCATGTCGACGGCCTCGACGGCCGCGCCTTCCACCTCACCGACCCGAACCCGCTCAAGGCCGGCGAAGTGATCGACGTCTTCGCTCGCGCGGCCCACGGGCCGGAATCGACGGCACGGGTCCCGGCCGGCGTCGTCGAGGCGCTGACCCCGCTCGCCAGGGCCGTCGTCGACGGCGTCCCGCTCGCCGGGCTGATCACCGATCGGGTCCTCGCCGAGCTCGGGATCCCGCGCGAGGTGCTCGTCTACATCAACTATCCGACCCATTTCGACTCCCGCCACGCGCAGGCCGCGCTCAAGGGGACCGACATCCGGGTCCCGCCGCTCCGCGCCTACGCGGGCAAGCTCTGGGACTACTGGGAGCGGCACCTCGATCCCGATTTGTTCGGCGACCGCACCCTGGTCGGCGCGGTTCGCGGCCGGCGCGGCCTGATCAGCGGCGCCGCCGAGGTGCTGAGCCACCAGGTGCCGGACGAGGTGCTTCGGCTCGGAAGGCGGATCTCCGGCAACGCCTCGCTCGAGCAGTCGGTGCGGGGAAGGGTGGTGATGGTCACCGGAGCCTCGTCGGGAATCGGCAAGGCAGCGGCGATGAAGATCGCCGACGCCGGCGGCGTCGTCCTCCTCGTCGCCCGGACGCCCGAGAAGCTCGAGCAGACGCAGGACGCGATCGAGGCCGGGGGCGGCACCGCCCACGTCCACCGCTGCGACCTCGCCGATCTCGACGACATCGACCGGATGGCGGCCGAGGTGCTCGAGCGGCACGGGCAGGTCGACGTTCTGATCAACAACGCCGGTCGCTCGATCCGGCGCTCGATCGCGCTCTCCTACGACCGCTTCCACGACTTCGAGCGGACGATGCAGCTCAACTACTTCGGGGCGGTGAAGCTGATCCTCCACTTCCTGCCGGGGATGCGCGAGCGCAAGCAGGGGCAGCTGATCAACATCAGCTCGATCGGGGTGCAGACAAACACGCCCAGGTTCTCGGCCTACGTCGCGTCGAAGGCCGCCCTCGACGCCTTCAGCCGTTGCATCGCGTCGGAGGTGATCGACGACGGCGTCTACATCACGACCATTCACATGCCGCTCGTGCGCACGCCGATGATCGCCCCGACGGGCATGTACAGGCGGTTCCCGACGATCACCCCCGAGGAGGCGGCGGAGATGATCTGCGAGGCGATCATCCACCGCCCGAAGCGGATCGCGACCCCGCTCGGCACCCTCGGGCAGCTGCTGTACGCGCTCAACCCGCGGTCGATCGACTACATCCTCAACAGCGCCTACCACCTGTTCCCCGACTCGAGCGCCGCCCGCGGCGAGCGCAAGCGCGACGAGGGCGACCGCGAGGCGTCGACCGAGGATCAGGCCTCGCGCGAGCAGGTCGCGTTCGCGTACCTGATGCGCGGCATCCACTGGTAGCGGGCGATCCCCAGCCGCGAGCCTGGCGCTGATCCCCGCGAGGCCTTATCCTTCTCTGTCCACCACCAGAGAGAGGGCCGATGTTGCGTATCAATCCAGCCAGGCGCCCACTTGCGCTGATCATCCCGGCATTGCTCGTCGGGCTCCTCGTGCTCGCTTCCGTCTCGCTCGCGCAAGACGGCGGCGACGATCCACCGACGCCCGTGATCTCGGGCGAGCCGGTCGTCGGCGCCACCCTCGTCGCCAGCGAGGCGGCGATCTACAAGTGGCAGCGCTGCGATCCGGGCGTCAACCCATGCGGGAGCGACGGCGGGCAGAACGGCTCCGGATGGGTGCACCTCACCGTGGCCGAGAGCGACCCGGCCTCGTACACCCTCACCGCCGCCGACCTCGGGATGATGATCCGGGTGCTGGCGAAGGACACGAACCTCGGGACCAAGTTCGCCGCCTCGGACCCGGTTGGGCCGATCGTCGCCGGCGAGGAGCCCCCGCCGCCGCCCCCACCGCCCACGCCCGAGTTCCTCCAGACCGGCAACCTCGACCCGGTGAGCGGGTCGGTGCTGGCGCTGGTTCCCGGCAGCCAGGAGTGGACTGAGATCACCGAGCTGACCCAGGTGCCGATGGGGACCAAGGTCGACGTCGGCGACGGCCGCGTCGACCTGACGACCGAGCGCAAGACGCAGGGCTTCCTGCAGACGATCGAGCTCTGGGGCGGCGCATTCGTCGTCAACCAGCGGCCGAAGGGCGTCACGGTGCTGAGGCTGCGCCACGGCCGGGCGACGCAGGGCGAGGCGGTCCACGCCCGCCATCGCAAGCGCAGGCTCTGGGGGCGCGGCCGCTGCCGCTGCCGCCACCGCGGCCGGCACAGCTCCGGGACCGCTCGCGGGACCTGGTGGGTGACGGTCGAGACCCCGCGGGGCACGGTCACCCGGGTCAAGGAGGGCGTCGTCGCCGTCCGCGACTTCAGCACCCGCAAGCGGATCCTGGTCGAGGCCGGCGAGCGCTACCTGGCCCGCCGCTGAGCGCCGCTCTCGTCGGAAACCCGGCTCGCGGAATCGGCCGCCGGCCGACGGGACCGCTCGATCGCGGGCGACCAGACCGCGACCTTCTCCCTGCGGCCGCGGATCTCGAGGTCGTCGACGTAGGTCAGGCCGTCGGCCGCGACGAGGCGGTCGCGCGTCGACCCTGCGACGAAGAGCTGGTGTGAAGTCTCCTTCGTCATCCCTTCGAGCCGCGCCGCGGTGTTGACCGTATCGCCGATTGCCGTGTACTCGAGCCGCTTCTCGGAGCCGACGTTCCCGGCCATCACCGGGCCGGTGTTGAGGCCGATCCCCATCTGGAACGGCTCGATCCCCTGCTCGGAGAGCCAGGCGTTGAACTCCGGCAGCCGGACCTCGAGCATCTCGCGCGCCGCGGCGAGCGCCCGGTCGGCGTGGTCGGCGTGCGGGATCGGCGCTCCGAAGACGGCCATGATCCCGTCGCCGATGTAGGTCGTCACGGTGCCGCCGTGGTCGAGGATCGCGTCGGTCATCCCGCTCAGGTAGCGGTTGAGGATCGACAGCACCCGATCCGCCGGCTGGGACTCCGAGAACGTGGTGAAGCCGCGGATGTCGCTGAACAGGATCGTCCCCTCGGTCTCGACCCCGCCGAGTCGCAGGTGCTCGTCGGTGCGCTCGAGCACCTGGTCGACGACCTGGGCCGGGACGAAGCGGGCGAAGATGTCGCGGACACGCTGGCGCTCGATCGCGGCGGTGACGTAGTGGACGCCAATCGTCCCGAACCCGGCAACGGCAAGTGTCGCGAGCGGGACTACAACGGGCACGATCAGGCCGGAGTCGAACGCGAGCTGCGCCCCGACCGCGTACGCGGCTCCGATCGCGAGCGCGAGCAGGAGTCCGCGAACCGGCGAGAGGGCGAGGGTCGCCAGCGGAGGCAGCAGCCCAAAGAGGACGATCACGCCGTAGTCGAATCCCCGGGGCGAGGGGGCGAGCGGGAGGCCGCGACGGACGGTCGAGATCGTGCTCGCCTGAATCTCAGGGCCCGACATCAAGTCGTCGCCACTGGTCGAGGTCGGGTGGACATCCTGCAGCGACGGCGATGTGGGCCCGACGACGACAAACTTGTCGGTGAAGGTGCCGGGCTTGAAGGCTCCTCTTAGCACCCGCGAGAAGGAGACATGCTCGATCGTGTTCCGCGGCCCGTAATAGTCGATCCAGGCCCCGTCGTCGTCGAACTCGGACGGATCTGCCTCGACGTCACCTGGCGCCTCCGCCGCCGCCACTCCGAAGCCCTTCAGCCCCTGCTCCGCGTACGGGGCGCGCCTGATCACGCCGCCGCTGTCAGGAATCAAGTTCACGTTTGCCACCTGCGCGCCGACGCGTTTGACGACGGCGTTCCCGCCGAAGACGTTCGTGCGTCCCCCGCGGCCGACCTCTGACGTCGCGAGCACGACGTGTGAGATGCCGTGGCTGCGGGCAACGGCTCGGATCAGGGCGTTGTCTTCACGGGGGTTCGTTGGCTCGGTGAACTGGACGTCATAGGCGATCACCCGCGCCCCGTCGTTGCGCAGCGCATCGATCACCTCCGCGTGCATCGACCGAGGGAACGGCCACTGCTCCTGGAGCTGGGAGAACGTGATGTCGTCGATCCCGACAATCACGACGTCATCGGGAGGCGCCTGCTCCCCACGGATCTCAAACCGGGCGTCGACCGTGTCGAGCTCGGGCTGGCGCAGGACCTCGGTCGCGTAGGCGGCGATCCCGGCCCCGGCCGCAACCGCGGCGACCGCGAGCAGGAGCCTGATCCGCAGCCGACCCCGCTTGCTCATCCGGATAGCTTAGGCCGTATCTCAGTCGGCCCGACACACCGCAGGCACCCGCTGACGCTTCGCGGCGGCGGCACCGCCGCGAGGCTCGCGCAGCGCCGCTGCGCCACGCCTCGCGCCAGCACCACCCCGCTCGGCCAGCGGATGCCTGCGGCGCACCGGGCCGACCGAGATAGCGCCTCATTCGCGGTGCTTCGTCGGCCCCCTCACGCACGCCTGGCGGCGCAGTGACTGTCCACGGGCGGCGGCGCAAGCATTGGGGCTGGGGATACGAAGACCAGCAGCCCTCGCTCGCAAACCTCCGCCGAGCGGCGCCGGCGATTCGCGACCGGCTCGGCTTCGGTGGCGAGCCGGAGGAGCCGGTGGCGCTGGAGCGGATCGACCTCCCGCCGCCGCGGCTTCGCCCGCCCAGCGGGCTCGCCGAGATCATGCGCGACGACCGCCACGAGCGTGTCTCGCACTCCCTCGGCAAGGCCTATCGCGACGTCGTCCGCGGGATGCGCGGACGGATCGACCACCCTCCTGACCTCGTCGCCCGCCCCCGCGACGAGGGCGAGGTCGAGGCGGTGCTCGCCTGGTGCGCGGACGCCGGCGCGGCGGCGATCCCCTTCGGCGGCGGGACGAGCGTCGTCGGCGGGGTCGAGCCGCGGCTCGGCGACGGTTACGCCGGGGCGGTGAGCGTCGACCTCGGGGCGCTCGACCGCGTGCTCGAGGTCGACCCCGTCTCGCGCGCCGCCCGCGTCGGAGCCGGGGTCCTCGGCCCGGCGCTGAACGAGCAGCTCGCCGCGAGCGGCCTCACGCTTCGCCACTTCCCGCAGTCGTTCGAGCTCTCGACCCTCGGCGGCTGGATCGCGACCCGTGCGGGCGGCCACTACGCGACCGTCTGGACCCACATCGACGACCTCGTCGAGTCGGTCCGCGCGATCACGCCAGCCGGGGCGTGGGAGAGCCGCAGGGTGCCCGGCTCGGGCGCCGGTCCGAGCCCGGACCGGATGCTGATCGGCTCCGAGGGAATCCTCGGGGTGATCACAGAGGCCTGGATCAGGGTCCACGAGCGTCCCAGGCACAAGCTCTCGGTCGGCGTCGGGTTCGACTCGTTCGCGCGCGGGGCCGCCGCCGTGCGCGAGCTCGCCCAGTCGGGCCTCAACCCGGCCAACTGCCGCCTCCTCGACCCGGTCGAGGCCGAGGTCACCGGCGCCGGGCCGCCGGGCCGGGCTCTGCTCGTGCTCGGCTTCGAGTCGGCTCACCACCCCGTCGACGCGCAGCTGGAGGTCGCGCTCGAGGCGGCTCGGGACCACGGCGGCGAGGCGGGCGAGGTTCGCGGGCGTGGACGTCGCGGTGCCGGGGATGCCCGCCGCCCGGCCGCCCCCGGACGCGGAGCGGAGGAGCCGGCAGGCGGTGATTCCCGCTGGCGCGACGCGTTCCTCGCCGCCCCGTACCTGCGCGACACCCTGGTCGCCTGCGGCGTTCTGACCGAGACCCTCGAGACCGCGATCACGTGGGAGCGGTTCGGAGAGTTCCACGCCGCCGTCGCCGGCGCCGCGCGCAAGGCGGCGGCCGAGGCCTCCGGTGTGCCCGCCGAGGGCGACGGCGCGCCGAAGGTCTCGTGCCGGCTCACCCACGTCTATCCCGACGGTCCGGCCCCCTACTACACGATCCTCGCCCCGGCGCAGCGCGGATCCGAGGTCGAGCAGTGGGACGAGGTCAAGGCGGCCGTCTCGGAGGCGCTGATCGCCGCCGGGGGGACGATCACCCACCATCACGCCGTCGGCCGCGACCACCGCCCCTGGTACGACCGCCAGCGCCCGGAGCCGTTCGCCGCTGCGCTGCGGGCGGCGAAGCGCGCCGTCGACCCGGCCGCAACCCTCAACCCCGGCGTGCTGATCGATCCCTGAACGACGAGTGCGCGATTCGGGGGAGCTGTCCCCCCGATCCCGCGCTCGTCAGGCCAAGCGCTCCGCGAGCTCGCCCGCTGCCGCCTCGATCGCCTCGAGCGTCGTCGCCGCTGTGACCGAGGCGAGCCCGGCCGCCGAGGCGCCCTCTGGCCCGAGCTCGTCGGTGCCGACGACCGCGTGCAGGGGCCTGCCCGCGACCCGGCAGCGTTCGGCGATCTCGCCGACGAGCTTGCCCTCGAGGGTCTGCGAGTCGATCCGACCCTCGCCGGTGATCACCGCTTCGGCCACCGATGCTCGGCGGTCGAAGTCGACCGCGTCGAGGACGAACGCCGCGCCGGGGACGAGGTCGGCCCCGTAGCGTGCCCACAGCCCGCCCGAGAGGCCACCGGCGCAGCCGGTCATCGCGACCCCGCGCGGGTCGCGCGGCAGACGCCCGGCGAGGCCCTCGAGCCGGCGGGTGAGCCTGATCACCGCCTCCCGGTCGGCGCCCTTCTGGGGCCCGAACACCTCCGCCGCGCGCTCGAACGGGGTGCGGACGTCGCAGAGGACGTCGAGCTTGGCGTCGCGCAGGCCGCCCGCCGCCTCGATCGCTCCGATCGCCCCGGCGCCGCCGTCGGTCGTCGCGCTGCCGCCGACCGCGACCAGCACCCGCGTCGCCCCGCGGTCGATCGCGTCGGCGATCAGCTCTCCGGTGCCCGCCGTCGACGCCGCCTCGGGATCGCGGTCGGCGGGATCGACGAGCCCGAGGCCGGATGCGGCCGCCGTCTCGACGATCGCCGTCCCGTCTGCGGTGACGGCGTAGGCGGCCTCGATCGGGCGCCCGAGCGGGTCGTGCGCGCGGGCGACGACCCGCTCACCGCCGAGCGCCGCCAGCAGCGCGTCGACCGTTCCTTCGCCGCCGTCGGCGACCGGGCACCGGTCCGCGCGTGTTCCGCCGGCCTCGATCCCGCTCGCGATCGCCGCCGCGACCTCGACCGCGCTGAACGTCCCCTTGAACGAGTCGGGGGCGACGAGGAACGTCGTCGGGCGCGGGCGCTCCATCGCGCAATCATCGTGCAAGCGGCGCCCGGCGGGGGGCGTCCGGGGCGGTGCGCGCATAACCTTCGCCGGCGATGACCGCGCGCGCCGTGCTCGCCTCGCTGCGTCCCCAGGAGTGGGTCAAGAACCTGCTCGTCTACGCCGGGCTCCTGTTCTCCGGCCAGGTCGATGAGGGGGCCCAGGTCCTCGCCGCGACGTTGACGTTCGTCGCCTTCTGCGCGATCTCGAGCGCCGGCTACCTGTTCAACGACCTCCACGACCGCGAGCACGACCGCCTCCACCCCGAGAAGCGGACGCGCCCGATCGCCAGCGGCGCGCTGACGGTCGCTGCGGCGGCGGCGATCGCCGCCGCGCTCGCGCTTGCGGCGGTCGCGACCGGGCTCGTGGTCGAGCCCGAGGTCGGCGGCCTGGTGGCGCTCTACGGCGTGATCACGGCTGCCTACTCGGCGGTGCTCAAGCGCCTGGTGATCCTCGACGTGATGACGATCGCGTCGCTGTTCATCCTTCGGGTGGTCGCGGGAGCGGTTGCGGTCGAGGCGACCGCGTCCGAGTTCCTCCTCATCTGCACCGCGATGCTGGCGCTCTTCCTCGGGTTCACCAAGCGCCGCCAGGAGGCCATTCTCGAACTGCCCGGCACGTCCTCCGCTCCGCGTCCGGGCGTGCCGGGGTCGGCGGGGGAGGCGTCCTCCGCTCCGCGTTCGGGCGTTGCCGCGGGCGCGGACGAGCCGGATGCCCAGGTGACGCGGCCGGTGCTCGAGCACTACTCGCTGCCGTTCCTCGACCAGATGATCGCGATGGTGACCGCGGCGGCGATCCTCAGCTACGTGATCTACGCCGTCGACTCGCCGCTCGCCGGCTCGAAGATGCTCGCCACCGCGCCGTCGGTGCTCTACGGGATCTTCCGCTACCTCTACCTGATCTACGATCGCCGCGACACCCGGTCGACCGCCGCGATTCTGACCGAGGACCCGGGGATGGTGTTCGCCGCCGTGACCTGGATCGGAACGGCGCTCGCGGTCATCTACGTCTTCGATTGACAGCGGCCGGGTTCCTATAGGGTCCGCTTCCTTGGACCTGTCGCTGACCGAGCAGGAGCGCGCCTTTCGCGACGAGGTTCGCGAGTGGCTCGAGCTCAACCACCCCGGGCCGGCGCCGGGCGGAGGCGACGCGGCGCAGTTCGAGTTCGAGCGCGAGTGGCAGCGCAAGCTCCACGCCGGCGGCTGGGCCGGGGTCTCGTGGCCGAAGGAGTACGGAGGGCGCGGGGCGACCCTGGTCGAGCAGGCGATCTTCGGCCAGGAGCTGGCTCGGGCGAAGGCGCCGCGCCCGGCGAACGTCCTCGGGCTGGTGATGGGCGGGCCGGTGGTGATCGCCCATGGAACCGAGGAGCAGAAGGAGCGGTTCCTCGAGCCGATCCTCTCCGCCGAAGAGATCTGGTGCCAGGGCTTCTCCGAGCCCGAGGCGGGCTCCGACCTCGCGTCGCTCAAGACCCGGGCCCGCCGCGCGGACGGCGGCTGGCGGGTGAGCGGGCAGAAGGTGTGGACGACCTTCGCCCACGAGGCGAAGTGGTGCATGCTGCTCGCCCGCTCGGATTCCGACGCGCCCAAGCACCAGGGGCTGACGTACTTCATCTGCGACATGCGCCAGGAAGGGGTCGAGGTCCGTCCCCTGCGCCAGATCACCGGCGAGGCGGAGTTCAACGAGATCTTCTTCGACGACGCGTTCGTCCCCGACGAGAACGTGATCGGGGACCCGGGCACCGGCTGGGGCGTAGCGATCACGACGCTGATGCACGAGCGCGCCGGGATCGGCGCGACCGCAGCGCTCGCGGTGCAGATGGCGCTCGAGGAGCTCGTCGAGCTCGCGCGCGAGCGCGGTCGGGCCGGTGACCCGCTCGTCCGCGACCGCGTCGCGCGGCTCCAGATCGGGATCGAGGCGCTGCGGCTCGGCACGTTGCGGGCGATGACCGCGACGATGAAGGTCGGGGTTCCGGGGCCGGAGGGCTCGATCGCGAAGCTGCAGTGGGCCGAGACCAACCAGGCGCTGACCGAGCTGGCGCTCGAGGTCGGGGGCATCGAGACGCTACGCGGCGGCGAGATCTGGGCCTACCGTTACCTGCGCTCGCGCGCGAACTCGATCGAGGGCGGGACGAGCGACGTCCTGCGGAACATCGTCGCCGAGCGCGTGCTCGGCCTGCCCAGGCTGCGCTAGGAAGGACGATGGAGTTCGCGCTCAGCGACGACCAGGAGGCGATCAAGGACACCGCGCGCGAGTTCCTCGCCGCCCGGTTCCCGTCCGAGAAGGTCCGCGAGCTGGCCGCGGCCGAGAGCCCCTACGACGAGGCGATCTGGCGCGAGATGTGCGAGCTCGGCTGGCCGGGGATCGCGGTCGCCGAGGACCACGGCGGGCAGGGGCTCGGCGTCGTCGAGCTGGCGATCCTCCTCGAGGAGCTCGGCCGCGCGCTCGCCCCGGCGCCGCTGATCGCCAACGCGTGCGCCGGGCTGCTGATCGAGCGCGCCGGCAGCGACGAGCAGCGCTCGCGCTGGCTGCCCGGGATCGCGTCCGGGCGCAAGCGCGGCGCCGCGGCGCTGACGCCCGACCCCGAGCCGATCGTCGGCGCCGCGTCGGGGGCGGCGATCCTCGTTCTCAACGCCGGCGACGGGGCGCGGCTGGTCGAGGCGGAGGCGGCGAGGCTCGAGCGGCTCGACCTGATCGACACGACCCGTGCCTACTTTCGGGTCGCGGCGGAGGGAGGCGACCCGCTCCCGGGAGCCGTCGCTCCGGCGGTCGACGCGGCGACGGTCGCGTTCGCCGCCGAGCTCGTCGGGATCGCCCAGCGCGCGCTCGAGATGGCGCTCGCCTACGCGTCCGAGCGCGAGCAGTTCGGGCGCCCGATCGGCGCCTACCAGGCGGTCTCGCACCGCTGCGTCGGGATCCTCTACGACACCGAGGAGGCGCGCTCGCTGACCTATTACGCCGCCTGGTGCGCCGACGCCGAGCTCGAGTCGCTGCCGCTCGCGGCGTCGATGGCGAAGGCGAGGGCCTCGGATGCCGCGCGGGCGGCGACCAACGCCGCGCTCCAGGTGCTCGGCGGGATCGGCTTCACCTGGGAGCACGACCTGCACTTCCTGCTCAAGCGGGCCGAGGTCAGCGCGCGGATGCTGGGGACGGCGGCCGAGCACCGCGACCGCGTCGCCGGGTTGATCGGGCTCGCCGATGGAGGTGATCGGTGAACCGGGGGGTGGTGATGGCGCTCGTGGCGATGGGCCTCGGCGTGATCGTGATCGCGAACGACTTCACGGCGCTCAACGTCGCCCTGCCCGCGATCGAGCAGGACTTCGACGTCGACGTCGGCACCGTCGCCTGGGTGATCAACGCCTATGCGCTCACCTTCGGGATGGCGATCGTCACCGGCGGCCGGCTCGCCGACATGTTCGGCCGCCGCCGGGTGTTCTTCATCGGCGCGGCGATCTTCGCCGGCTTCTCGCTGCTCGGAGGGCTCGCGCAGAGCGCTCCGCAGCTGATCGCGATGCGGGTCGGGATGGGGATCGGCGGCGCGCTGATGTGGCCGGCGATCCTCGGGATGACGTTCGCCGCGCTGCCGCCTGCGAAGGCGGGGCTCGCGGGCGGGGTGATCCTCGGGGCCGCAGGCCTCGGGAACGCGATCGGCCCGCTCGTCGGCGGCGCGCTCACCGACCTCGCAAGCTGGCGCTGGATCTTCTTCCTCAACGTCCCGGTCGCCGCGGTCGCGGTCGCGGTCACCTGGGCGAAGGTCCACCAGCCGCCGGTCGAGGGCGGCGACCGGCGGATCGACTACCGAGGGATCGTCGCCGTCTCGCTCGGGCTGCTGCTGCTGATGCTCGCTCTTGACCAGTCGAGCGACTGGGGCTGGGGCGATGCGAGGGTGCTGGCGATGCTCGCCGGCTCGGTCGTCGCGCTCGCCGCCTTCGTCGTGGTCGAGCCGCGGGCCGGCGAGGCGGCGCTGATCCCGAAGGACGTGATCTCGAACCGGCGCTTCGCCTCGGCCTGCATCGTCGTGCTGCTGATGTCGGCGGTGTTCTTCACCACCGTGCTCTACGTCCCCCAGCTGATGCAGAAGATCCTCGGTTGGTCTCCGCTCGGCTCGGGCGCGGGACTGCTGCCGATGCTGGCGGTGTTCGCCGGGGTGTCGTTCGTCGCCGGGCGCCTGTATGAGCGGGTCGGCGGCCGGCCGGTGATCCTCAGCGGGGCCGCGTGCATCGCCGTCGGCCCGTTGCTGCTGTCGCTGTTCGATGGCGACTCGGGGTACGCGGTGCTGCTTCCGGGGCTCATCGTCACGGGTCTCGGGATCGGCCTCTTCTATCCGTCGATCACCACCGCCGCGGTCACCGCCCTCGACGCCGCCCGGTCGAGCCTCGCCGGCGGGATCGTCTACATGTTCCAGATCGCAGGCGGGGCCGTCGGGCTCGCGCTGATGACCGCGATCTTCACGACCAGCTCCGAGGAACGGGTCGCCTCCGACGCCGCCGAGCGCGGGATCTCGATGAGCGGCGAGCAGGCGAGCGTGATCCACGGGGTGCTCGCCGGCACCGACTCAGGGCAGGCCGCGTTCGAGGACTTCCGCACCGCGGTCGCCGACCGCGTTCTCGACGTCGTCCGCGACTCGTTCGCCGCCGGCGTCCAGACGAGTCTCAGGGTCGCGGCCGCGATCGCGGTCGCCGGATTCGTGATCGCGCTCCTGTTCGTCCGCCCCGAGCGCGAGC
>DATHVI010000162.1:0-16737 GCA_035461385.1 Solirubrobacterales bacterium | reverse complement strand
GGCGCCCTCGTCGACGTGCTCGAGCCGGAAGGCGCCGACGGTGATGTTGTCCCGCCCCCCGGCGTCGTTGGCCTCGCGGATCAGCCGGGAGACGGCGGTCGAGAGGTCGGGGGCCTCGCGCAGGGCGGCGGCGATCGCGTCGTCGGAGACCATCGTCGTCAGTCCGTCGGAGCAGAGCAGGAAGACGTCGCCCGGCCGCGCCCGGTAGGTCATCGTGTCGACGTCGACGTCCCGCTCGGGCCCGAGCGCCCGGGTGATGATCGACCGCTGCGGGTGGTCCTCGGCCTGCTCGTCGGTCAGCCGCCCCTGACGGCGGAGCTCCTCGACCAGCGAGTGGTCGGACGTGAGCAGCTTGAGCTCACCGTCGCGGAGCATGTACGCGCGACTGTCGCCGACGTGAGCGATGCTGACCTCATCGTCCTCGACCATCACTGCGGTCAGCGTCGTCCCCATGCCCGTCCGGCTCTGGTCCTCCTCGGCGAGGCTGTGGATCCGCTCGTTCGCGGCCTCGGCGATCGACCGCAGGTACGCCTCGGCGCTCGCGTCGCCGCGCTCCGCGGGCTCGAACGCATCGGCGGCGATCTTCGATGCCACCTCGCCGGCCTGGGCGCCGCCCATCCCGTCGGCGACGGCGAACAGCGGCGGGCGTGCGTAGTACGAGTCTTCGTTGGCGGTCCGCTGGCGCCCGGTGTCGGATCGGAACGCCTGCTCGGCGACTCGGAGCATCGCTAGGACACCATCATTCCCCGGGGACCTGGAGCTCGAACCTCAACTGGGTGTCGCCGATCTTGATCTCGTCGAGATCCGAGAGCTCGGCCTCGCCCTCGAGGGTCGCCCCGTTGAGGAAGGTGCCGTTGGTCGAGTTCATGTCCTCAACGTAATAGCTCGCCCCGCGCGAGTAGACGCGGGCGTGGATCGCCGACGCGTAGCGATCCTCGATCCGGACGTCGGCCTCCGCCGAGCGGCCGATCGTCACCCCGCCGAAGAGGTCGAAGCGCTCCCCGGGCTCGAGGCCCCCGCCGGTAATCGTGACGAGGTCGGCGTCGGTCGCCGCGGCACGCCCGCCGGGGCCGATCGGGTGGAACCCGGTCGCCTCGGGCGCTGGCTGGGTCGTGCGCCGAAGCTCTCGCAGGGCGCTGCGCGAGACCCAGAACAGGAACAGGTAGAGCACGGCGAGAAAGCCGAGCTGGAGACCGACGGCGATGGGCTCCGAGCTCATTGCTCGATGTCGAAGATGAACCTGGTTGTGCCGAGTGTGACTTCGTCGCCGGGCGAGAGCCGCGAGTCGTCGACCTTCCGCCCGTTCACCTTGACGCCGTTGGTCGAGCCGAGGTCGACGATCTGCCAGTCGCCGGTCGGCCCCCGCCGGAGCTCGGCATGGCGGCGGGACACGTTCGGGTCGTTGAGCACGCAGTCGGCGTCGCGTGAGCGGCCGAGGACGGAGACCGGGCCGTCGAGCACGTAGCGGCGGTCGTCGAGCGAGACGATCGCCCGGGTCTCGGTGAGCCGCGACGCCGGCTGCCGCTTGCGGGAGCGCGACTTCGGCGCGGCCGTGTAGACCATCGTGTGGCCTTCCTCGCCCTGAGAGGGTGGCTCGCCCTGGCGCGCCGGCGGCTTCACCAGGCGGGTCTGGATCCCGAACTCCCCGAGCCGCAGCCGCTCATCGGTCTCGAGCTCGACCTCGGGCCGGGTGAGGAGGGCGTAGTCGTGGCGCCGGGCGTGCTCGAGCAGGTACGCGGAGAGCTCTTGCTCGAGCGAGCGCTCGTAGCCCTCCAACCGCTCCCGGTCCTCGGCCGAGAGCCAGACGGTGTACTGGTTGGGGACGTATGTCCGCGACACCGACGCGGTCCGGTGGGCGTCCATCTCCTTCGCCAGCTTGCGGGCGATCTCGACCGGCTGGACCTGTGACGAGAACGCACGGCTGAAGACACCTTCGACGAGGTTCTCGATTCGGGCTTCGAGGTTGCGAAGAACGCTGATGTCAGGACTCCCGTCTCTCGCCGGCGGGCGGCTGCCGCCCGGTCGGGATGAATCCTAGTGGTGGGCCACCGACCCGAGTCCGGGAGCGGCGGTCGGGCGCCGGCGCTCCTGGGATCGGGACGCCGGGCTGCTCACCGCCCCCGGCATCGCCGGGATCGGCTGTCGAGGCGCAGGCGCCCGGCGCAGGCGCTCGTATGCGATGGCGGTGACCGCGGCGAGGGCGGCGATGAGCGGCGGCCCCGCGAGTGAGCCGGCCGGGACCCCGGCCACCGCGGCGAGACCGGCCGCCCAGACGAGCGCCCCCAGCGCGGCAACCGGGAGGTGACGCGCGGAGAGCACCCAGCCGAGCGCCACTGCCGCGACGGCGAACAGGGCCATCCCGGCGAGCGCGGCGGGCTCGGCGAGGGTGACGAGGGCGTGATCGAGGGCGAGCTCGGCGGAGCTCTCCCAGCCCGCGGGCGCCCGCTCGCCGACGCCGTGTGAGGACCCGATGCCGAACCCGAGCGCGAGCGCGAGCAGCCAGCACCAGCCGAGAGCGCCGGCAACCGCTCGGCCGGCAACGCCGTGAGCGGCGTGCGCGGCGGCGGCGGGATAGGCGATCGCGGCGCCGACCGCGCCGAGGGCCGGCGCGAGCAGGGGAGCCACCGCCCAGCCTCCGGGGAGGGCCGCGAAGCCGGCGAGGCCGAGCGCTCCGAGGACCAGCGCGGCCCCGGGCGCCCCCGCCGGCCCGGCGAGGAGCGCGATCGCGCCCAGGAGCCCCGCGGCGACGCCGAGGCGGCGCGCGCCGGCGCGGCCGTGGCGATGCCCCGGGTCGAGCCCAGCGGAAGCGGGTAACGGCCGGTCGGGATCGAGTCGCGGCAGGGACGCATCGAGACCCGCGGCGAGGGCCTCGAGCGGTGGCCGCTCGCTCGGGTCGGCGACGAGGCAGGAGTCGACCAGGGCGACGAGCTCGGGATCGAGGTCGGAGCGGTACTCGCCGAGCGACGGCACCGGCCGGCCGATCGCGCGCGCCGTCGCGGCCGGGGTCGGACCGACCACCGGGTTGAGCCCGGCCCAGGACTCGTACAGGGTGAGGGCGAGCGAGTAGACGTCGGCTTCGGCGCCGGCGGGCAGGCCGTCGGACTGCTCGGGCGCCATGTAGGCGAGGGTGCCGACCACTTCGCCGGTCGCGGTCAGGGTCGGCGCCCCGCTCAGCCTCGCGATCCCGAAGTCCATCAGCATCGCCCGGCGGCCGCCGACGCCGTCGCCGCCGACGATCACGTTCTGCGGCTTGAGGTCGCGGTGGATGACCCCGCGGGCATGGGCGTGCCCGAGCGCGTCGCAGAGGTCCGCTCCGAGCTCGGCGACCTCCCGGTCGGAGACGGCTCCGCCGGCGGTGAGTTCGGCGAGCGTCGGCCCGTCGACGAGCTCGGAGACGAGCACCGCCCTGTCACGATGACGGCCGAGCTCGTAGACGGTGACGATCCCGGGGTGGTTGAGCCGCGCCGCAGCCTGCGCCTCGCGGAGGACGCGCTCGGGATCTCCGCTCGCGACCTCCTTCAGGGCGACGTCGCGTTGCAGCCGCTCGTCGAAAGCCCGGTAGACGACGCCCATTCCGCCCGAGCCGATCCGCTCGCGGACGCGGAACCTCCCGATCACGAGGTCGTCGACCATCCGCACTGGCTTCGACGGCGCCGGGCCGCGTCCTTCCGCCCGGGGCGGGGTTGATACTCCGGCGGCGGCGTGGCCTCCGCGACCGTGGAATCCGTGTTCTAGGGTGCAACCCGTGCCATTCACCGACGAGGACGAACTCGAGCCGGCCCAGGGACCGCGGGCCCGGCGTCAGGGACCGCGCGGCCAGAGCCCGTACGTGGTCCGGCGGCTGATCGCAGTCGGTGCGGCTGCGCTCGTCGTCGTGCTCGCGGTGTTCGGGATCAGGGGCTGCCTCGAGGCGCGCAAGGAGCGCGCGTTCGAGAACTACCTCCGCGACCTGAGCTCGATCGCCGGCGACTCGCGCCAGCTCTCGAACGGCTTCTTCGAGCGCCTCAGCAGCCCGCCCGGCGACCTCACCGACGTCGACCTCCAGAACGCGATCCGCTCCGACCGGGGCAGTGCCGAGGGGCATCTGCAGCGCGTCGAGGGCATGGACGTGCCCGACCAGCTTTCCGAGCCCCAGTCCGAGCTCGTGCTCGCGTTCGAGCTCCGCCGCGATGCGCTCGAGACGATCGCCGAGCAGGTGCCGGCCGCGGTCGGCCAGGACGCGCAGGCACACGACCGGGCGCTGAACGCGATCAGCCGCGAGATGCGGGTGCTGATCGCAAGCGACGCCCTCTATCAGCGCGCCACGCGCGAGATCGAGCGCGTGCTCGAGGAGGAGGAGATCGAGGGCGAAGCGCCGGGGAGCCAGTTCGTGCCTGCGGATGCGGTCGAGACCTATCTCAGCGACCTCCAGCTCAGCGCCCTGTTCGCTTCGGTCGCGGTGAGCCCGGACGAGGCCGACCAGGTCCGAGGCGTCGAGCTGCTCGGGACGACGGTCGAGCCGGCTGCACTGATCCTCACCCCGGACAGTCCGAACGCGGTCTCGCTCGACGGCCGGTCCGAGCTCGAGATCGACGTCCAGAACTCGGGCGAGGCGCGCGAGCAGGACGTGCGGGTGAGCTTCTCGATCAGCGGCGGGCCGGAGCCGATCGAGGGCCGGACGACGATCGACGCGATCTCCCCGGCCGGATCGGAGACGGCGACGCTTGCGATCCGCCCCCGCCCGCCGACCGGGACCGAGCTCAGCCTGACGGTCACGATCTCCCCGGTCCCCGGCGAGACGCTGGTCGAGAACAACCGGTCGACCTACCCGATCACCTTTGAGTAGTCACGCCCGCCCGCGGGTCGCGTTCCTGGGCCCGGAGGGAACCTTCACCGAGGATGCGCTCGCCGCCGCCGCCGCCGGCGCCGAGATTGAACGCCTCCCCGCGCCGACCGTGTACGACGCGATCATCGCCGTCGACGAGGGCGAAGCCGAGTTGGCGATGGTGCCGTTCGAGAACTCGATCGAGGGGTCGGTGCGGGCGACGCTCGACACGCTCGCGTTCGACGCCCGCTCGGTGGTGATCGTCGGCGAGCACGATCAGCCGATCTCGCACAGCCTGATCGCCCGGACCGAGATCAAGCTCGATGCGATCGAGGTCGTGCTCTCCCACCCCCAGGCGACCGCCCAGTGCGCGCACTTCATCCGCCGCGAGCTGCCGCGCGCCGGCGTCCGCGCCGCGTCGAGCACCGCCGACGCGGTTCGGGAGGTCGCCGAGTCGATCCAGCCCTGGGCGGCGCTGGGCGCAGCGGCAGCTGCGGCGCTCTACGGCTGCGTCGTCCTCCGCGAGGGGGTCGAGGACGAGCCCGACAACGTCACCCGCTTCGTCTGGCTGGCGCGCGAGGGCAGCCGGCCGACGGGGACCGGGTCGTTCCGAACGACGCTCGTCTTCTCCGAGCTCGGCGCGGACCATCCC
This sequence comes from Solirubrobacterales bacterium, assembly GCA_035461385.1. Classification (GTDB taxonomy): domain Bacteria; phylum Actinomycetota; class Thermoleophilia; order Solirubrobacterales; family 70-9; genus DATHVI01. The sequence continues at coordinate 11,281 of DATHVI010000162.1, read as the reverse complement.
GGGGCTCTGGTCGATGCGCTGGTCGAGCTCTCCGAGCGGGGGGTGAACATGACCAGGATCGAGTCGCGGCCCCGGCGGCGGGGGCTCGGCCGCTACATGTTCTTCGTCGACCTCGACGGCGCGGTCGACGATCCCGCGGTCGCCGCCGGCCTCGACGGGCTGCGGCGGAAGGCCGAGAACGTCCGCGTCCTCGGGAGCTACCCGGTCGGCGGCTCGGGTCTGCCGATCGAGGTCGGCGGCCCGGCCCCGGGCGCCGGCGGAGTGCGAGCGGGGGCACCGCCCGCCGACGACGACGGGTAGCCGCGGCTCTACAATCGGGGCGTCATGGAAGTGGTCGCTGACCCTGACGTAGCCGGCCGCCAGGACGCTGCGGCCGCGGGCGTCCCGGCGGAGTCCAACGGCCACGCGCCGCATGCAAACGGGGTCGGCCGGCTGCGCCGCCGCAGCAGTCGGGTTCTGGTGCTGAACGCGAGCTACGAGCCGATCAACGTCTGCACGGTTCGCCGCGCCACCGTTCTCGTGCTCAAGGACCGGGCCGAGATCCTCGAGAAGGGAGACGGCGCCCTGCACTCGGAGCGGCTCGAGCTCGACCGCCCGTGCGTGATCCGCCTCGTCCGCTACGTCCGGGTGCCGCGGGACGTCCACCGGCGGAAGATCACCCGCAAGGCGGTTCTCGCTCGCGATGCCTACACCTGCCAGTACTGCGGGCGCGACGGCGGCGGGCTGACCGTCGACCACGTGATCCCCCGAAGCCGGGGCGGCCAGTCGGTGTGGGAGAACATCGTCGCCTCGTGTGCCCCCTGCAATCGGAAGAAGGGCAACCGGCTCCCGCGCGAGGCGGCGATGCACCCGCGGACTCGCCCCAAGGCGCCGGGCCCGACCGTCTTCATCCGGATCGCGAGCCCGCGGATCCCGGTCGCCTGGAAGCCGTACCTGCCGGAAGCCGCGGCGGCCTGACGGCCCCGCGGCGGCGGCCCAGCGCGCAAAGCGAAGGGCCGCCCGCTGGGGCGGCCCTTCAAAGGTGCGATCTCGAGCGGGCTTTCGGAGCTCGGCCGGGCGGGACGTGATCCCGGCCCCGTCTGCCCGCCGGCGCTAGGGGTGGATTCCGCTATGCGGCTCGCACCCAGCCGGCCCGCGTCGCCGCTCACGCGACGGGCGAACCGAGCGGCCGCCTAGCGGCCCCGCACCTCCGGCGTCCCGTCAAACATGTCACTCAACTTCGGACCACCTCCTTTCTCCGGTCCCCCGATTGAAGCAGACTCGCAGGCGCCGTTCCGGCTTCGCTCGGGCCGGCGAGGGCGACGGATTCGTGGCCAGCGGGGCCCGCTAGCGCTTGAGGCAGCGGACGAACGCCGTCAGGCTCGATGACGCGGGACCGACCTCCCCGCGCGAGGCCCTCGCAACCCACGCGCGCCCGCCGGCGGGAAAGGAGCCGCGCGCGTAGTCGCCGTCGGGGATCGCGAGCCTGAACCCGCCCCCGGGTCGACTTCGTCCCCCGGGGGCAGCGAGCCCTCGCCGCTCGAAGCTCGTTCGCGGGCGGGACCGGCGTCGTCCTTCGCCTCGTCGTCAGCTTCGCCCCCTTCAAGCAGCGGGCGAACGCCGTCACCGTCGACGGGGTCGGATATCCCGGGCGCCAGCCCACCGCCGTCCAAGCACGCCTGCCCGACGGGTGGGAGCCGATCAGGTAGTCCTCGTAGTCGTCGCCGAGCCGGGCCCCGCCGCCGGCGACCTGCGTCCCCCTCGGGCACCTCGCGGTCACGGCGGCTCCCTCACCGCCGCTGGGAAGCACCGCGGTGCGCGATCGGGTCACGAGCTCCGCGCCCCCGACGCAGCGAGCGTACGCGGTGAACGCGTTGCCTTCGCCGCCCCAGCCGGCGGCGAGCCACTCGCGCTTGGCGACCGGGGCCGAGCCCGTGAGGTAGTCGTCGGGGCTCGAAGGCCGCGCTCCACCACCGGTGGCCTTAGCGCCCGGGGGGCAGCCCGCGATCGCGGTGCCGGCCGCAGCGGCGGGGAGCGCTGTCACCTCGGACCGCGTCGTCACCTTCGCGGCAAGGGCGCCGCCGGCGACGAGCAGCGGAACCGCGGCCAACGGCAGGAGGCGATCGAGCGGCGAAGCGTATGCGTCATTGGGAACCCTCTCGTGTTGCGGCGGGGATGCGTCGCTGTGGTCGCGCCAGAACGTACCGCGCGCGGCTGGGAAGTCAACCCGCGCGATGCGGCAGGGGACCGCGGCGGGACGGCTTGCTCGCGCTTGCCGGTCGCTCAGCCCTGGCCGGCGCCATCGGCGTCGATCGGCGCCACGCCATCGCCGAGGGCCCCCGGGGAGTCTTCGACGACGTCGGCCGAGGACTCGATCACCAGCGCGACCGCGCTCACTCGGTCGTCGTCGCGGATGTTCATCACCTTGACGCCCTGGGTCGCGCGGCCCATCTGCGAGATCCCGCCCGCGTTGGTGCGCTGGACCATCCCGTGCTGGGAGATGAACAGCAGGTCCTGGTGCTCGCGAACGATCAGCGCGCCGGCGAGCCCGCCCTTCTTCGCGGTCAGCTTCGCGGTCAGCACGCCCTTCGTCCCCCTGCCCTTTACCGGGTACTCGGAGACCGAGGTCCGCTTCCCGTAGCCATTCTCGGTGACGACGAAGAGCTCGGCGTCGTCGCGGGCGACGTCCATCGCCAGGACGCGGTTCTGCTCGCCGTTGACCTTCCCCTCGACGTTCATCCCCTTCACCCCCGAGGTGTCGCGACCCATCGCCCGGACCCGCTCCTCGTTGAACCGCGACGCGTGGCCCGACTTCGAGACCAGCAGCAGGTCGTCCGATCCGGAGGTGAGCCGGACCTGGACGAGCTCGTCGCCGTCGCGGACCTTGATCGCGATGATCCCGTCGGCGCGGATCGGGGTGTTGTAGGCGGTGAACTCGGTCTTCTTCACCAGCCCGCGCGCGGTCGCGAAGACGAGGTACTTGCCCTCGGAGAAGTCGCGGGTCGGCTTCACCGCCATCACCCGCTCGCCGTCGCGGAGCGGCAGCACGTTGACCAGCGCCCGCCCCTTCGACGTCCGCGAACCCTCGGGGATCTCGTAGACCTTGAGCCGATAGACCTTGCCGCGGTTGGTGAAGAACAACATCCAGTCGTGGGTCGAGCAGATGTGGAGGTGCTCAATGTAGTCGCCCTCCTTGAGGTCCATGCCCATCACCCCGCGTCCGCCGCGCCGCTGCTGGCGGTAGGTCGCGACCGGAAGGCGCTTGACGTAACCCGAGTGGGTGATCGAGATCACCATCTGCTGGTCGGCGATCACGTCCTCGATGTCGAGCTCGCCCTCGGCGTGGGTGATCTCGGTCCGGCGATCGTCGCCGTAACGGCGGTCGACCTGATCGAGCTCGGCGGTGACCAGCGCGTCGATCCGCGCCGGGTCGCCGAGGATCGCCCGCAGCTCGGCGATCTTCTCGGTCAGCTCCTTGTGCTCGGCCCGGACCTTTTCCGACTCGAGCGCGGTCAGCCGCTGGAGGCGCATGTCGAGGATCGCCTGGGCCTGGATCTCGGAGAGGTCGAACTTCTCGATCAGCCCGGCGCGGGCGGAGTCGGGATCGTCGGAGGCCCGGATCAGCTCGATCACCGCGTCGAGGTTGTCGAGCGCGATCAGCAGACCCTCGAGGACGTGGGCGCGCTCCTCCGCGCGCCGGAGCTCGTACTGGGTCCGGCGGGTGATCACCTCGCGCTGGTGGCCGACGTAGTGGTGGATCAGCTCCTTGAGGCTGAGCGTCTTCGGAACGCCGTCGACCAGCGCGACCATGTTGACCCCGAACGTGGTCTGCATCGGGGTGTGCTTGTAGAGCTGGTTGAGGACCACCATCGGCGGGTCCCCGCCCCGCTTGAGCTCGATCACGAGCCGCATCCCGGAGCGGTCGGTCTCGTCGCGCAGGTCGGAGATCCCGGTGATCTTCTTGTCACGCACGAGGTCGGCGATCTTCTGGATCAGGCCGCCGTCGCCGCCCTTCTTGACCATGTACGGAAGCTCGGAGACGATGATCGCGTCCTTGCCGCCCTTGAGCGGCTCGACGTGGGCCTTGGCGCGGACGCGGATCGACCCGCGGCCCGAGGCGTAGGCGTTGCGGATCCCGTCGGTCCCCATGATCGTACCGCCGCCGGGGAAATCGGGGCCCTTGACGTGGCGCATCAGGCCCGCGAGGTCGATGTCGGGGTTCTCGATGTACGCCTTCACCGCCGCGATCGACTCGCTGAGGTTGTGGGGCGGGATGTTCGTCGCCATCCCGACCGCGATCCCCGCCGCGCCGTTGACGAGCAGGTTCGGGAACCGCGCCGGCAGCACCAGCGGCTCCTGCTGGGACTCGTCGTAGTTCGGCCCGAACGGAACCGTCTCGGCCTCGATGTCCCGCAGCATCTCGGTCGCGACCCGGGCGAGGCGGGCTTCGGTGTAGCGCATCGCCGCCGGCGGGTCGTCGTCGATCGAGCCGAAGTTCCCCTGGCCGTCGACGAGCGGGGTGCGCATCGAGAAGTCCTGGGCGAGGCGGGCGAGGGTGTCATAGATCGCCGAGTCACCGTGAGGGTGGTACTTACCCATCACTTCGCCGACGATGAACGCACACTTACGGTAAGGACGGTTCGGCTGCAGCCCGAGGTCATGCATCGAGTACAGAACTCTCCGGTGCACGGGCTTGAGGCCGTCGCGTACGTCAGGCAGCGCGCGGCCGACGATCACGCTCATCGCGTAATCGAGGTACGAGGACCGCATCTCCTGGGTCAGGTCACGGTCCTCGATCCGGCCGGTGAGTGCTTCGAGTGAACCTTCCATGATCAGGTCGCCGTCAGCCAAACATGACTAGACGTCGAGGAACCTCACCTCCTTGGCGTTACGTTCGATGAACGCCTTGCGGGGCTCGACCTTGTCGCCCATCAGCTCGCTGAAGATCCGCTCCGCGAGCGCAGCGTCGTCGATCGTCACCCGCTGGAGGGTGCGCGTCTGCGGGTCCATCGTCGTCTCGCGAAGCTGCTCGGCGTTCATCTCGCCCAGGCCCTTGAACCGCTGCAGCGAGACCCCGTGGCGGGCGAGGTCGAGGGTCGCCCGCCGGAGCTCGCCGAACGACTCCGCTTCGCGGCGACGGTCCTTGAGCGCGACCTCGAACGGGGGCCGGCCGACCTGCTTCAGCAGCTCGCCGTGGACCTCGACCAGGTGGCGGTAGTCGGACGACTTCAGCATCGCCGCCGGGATCGCGTGCGTCCGCGCGAGGCCGGTCCGCCGGTGGACGGCCTTGACCTCGAGCCGCTCGGAGTCGGCGGCGACGAGCTCGGTCTCGAACGGCTCCTCCTCCGGGTCCGCGGCCTCGATCAGCTTCTTCACTCCGGCGATCGTCGCCGCGCCCGCGTCGAGGATCTGCGACTCGCCGAGGAACGCGACGAGCTCGTGTCCGAACTCGGCCCGCAGCGAGTCGGCCCAGCCCTGGTACTCCTTGAACCGCCGGTTGAACCGGGTCCAGCGAGCGGCGGTCAGCCTCCGCTTGCGGCTCTCGGCGTCGACGATCTCGAACTGCTCGAGCTTGTCGCGCAGCAGCAGCTCCTCGAGCTCCGACTCCTTCTCGACGTAGATCTCCTGCTTGCCGTTTCGCAGCCGGTAGAGCGGCGGCTTGGCGATGTAGACGTAGCCGGCGTCGATCAGCTCCGGCATCTGCCGGTACAGGAACGTCAGCACGAGGGTGCGGATGTGGGCGCCGTCGACGTCGGCGTCGGTCGCGAGGCAGATCTTGTGATAGCGGGCGTCGTCGAGGTTGAACTCGTCGTGGACGCCGGTGCCGATCGCGGTGATCAGGGCCTGGATCTCGTTGTTCTGCAGCACCTTGTCGATCCGGCTCTTCTCGACGTTGATGATCTTCCCGCGCAGCGGCAGCACCGCCTGGGTGTTGCGGTCGCGCGCCTGCTTCGCCGAGCCGCCCGCGGAGTCGCCCTCGACGATGAACAGCTCGGCATCGCGCGGGTCCTTGACGGTGCAGTCGGCGAGCTTGCCGGGCAGGGTCGAGTTCTCGAGCGCCGACTTGCGCCGGGTGAGGTCACGCGCCTTGCGGGCGGCGTCGCGCGCCCGCGCGGCATCGATCGCCTTGGTGACGATCCGCCGCGCGTCGGACGGGTTCTCCTCGAGGAACTCGCCGAGCTTGCGGTTCACCGTCTCCTTGACCAGCCCCTCGACCGGCGGGTTTCCGAGCTTCGTCTTCGTCTGCCCCTCGAACTGCGGCTCGGCGAGCTTGACCGAGACGACCGCGGTCAGGCCCTCGCGGACGTCCTCGCCGGTGAGGTTCTCGTCCTTCTCCTTCAGCAGGCCCTTGCCCCGGGCGTACGCGTTCAGGGTCCGGGTCAGCGCCGAGCGAAATCCGGACAGGTGCGCGCCGCCCTCGTGGGTGTTGATGTTGTTCGCGAACGTGAACAATGACTCCTGGTAGGAGGAGGTCCACTGCATCGCGACCTCTACCTGGCCATCGTCGGCCTCGTTGTCGAAGAAGATCGTCTTCCGGTGCAGCGCATCCTTGTTCTCATTCAGGTGGGCGACGAAGTCGATCAGCCCGCCCTTGTAGAGGAAGGTGTCCTTCTGTCCGGCGCCGCGCTCGTCGACGAGCCTGATCTCGAGCCCACGAGTGAGGAACGCCGTCTCGCGCATCCGCTCGGCGAGGGTCTGGTAGTCGAACTCGAGCGTCTCGAAGACCGCGTCGTCGGGGAGGAAGGTGATCGTCGTCCCGGTGCCCTTGACCTTGTCGCCGCGCTTCAGATCCCCCTTCGGGGTGCCGGTCTCGAAGTCCTGCGACCACTTGTAGCCGTCCCGCCAAACCTCGAGGTGGAGCCGTTCCGAGAGCGCGTTGACGACCGAGACCCCGACCCCGTGCAGGCCGCCGGAGACCTTGTAACCCCCCCCGTCGCCGAACTTGCCGCCGGCGTGGAGCGTCGTCAGCACGACCTCGGCCGCCGGCCGCTTCTCCTCGGGATGCTCGTCGACCGGGATCCCGCGACCGTCGTCGGAGACGGTGACGCTGTTATCGGGGTGAAGCGTGAGCTCGATCCTCGAGCAGTGCCCGGCGAGTGCCTCGTCGACCGAGTTGTCGACGACCTCGTAGACGAGGTGGTGCAGCCCCCGCGGGCCGGTCGAGCCGATGTACATCCCGGGGCGCTTTCGCACCGGGTCGAGGCCGCGCAGGACGGTGATCTCGCCGGATGTATAGGCACCGCCGGAGCCGCCTGGCGCGCCCGCCTTCTTCGCGGCCCGCTTCGGCTTCGACGCCGCCTCCTTGGCAGCGGCGCTAGAGCGTGATGGCACTGCGTCCTTTCGTCTCGCGTACAGATAAGCCCCGTCCGGCTGGCGCGAGGCCAGGTGGCCCGTGCAGTCGGCGCGGGGCGATCGACAAGTTCACATAAGGATATCAGGACGCGCCCCCGGAAACCGTGTCAGATGAACACGAAATCCCTGCAAATCACGGAGAAAAGCAAGCCGCGGGCTAGTCCTCATGGCGGGTGGCGTCGGCGGTGAACCGCAGCCGCGCGACGCCGCCGCGCTCGGAGACGGCCTCGGTGGCGTTGAGGCGCTCGAGCAGGGGCTCCTGGAGCAGGTCGAGCTCCTGCGCCCAGGTCGCCGTCCGGCAGGCCACGGTGACGATCCGGGCGCGCTCGGAGACCGGTTCGGCCTCGGCTGCGATCGCCTCCCCCGCGGCGATCGGCCAAGCCTCCTGGGCCGCTGCGAGCAGGGTCTCGGGCGCCGCTCGGGCACGCAGCTCGCGGATCGCGTCGCCGATGCTGCGTGGCGCCCTCATGCCGCCCGCGACGCCGCGGTGATCGCGCGTCCGGAGGTGAGCGCGATCTCGGTTCGGCTCACCGCCGGTAGCTGGTCGGGCTCGGTCGCGGTCAGCAGCGCCTGCCCGCCGGCGACCCGGTCGCAGAGCAGCCGGCGGCGGTCGGTGTCGAGCTCGCTGGTGACGTCGTCGAGGAGCATCAGCGGAGCCGGGCGGCCGGTCCCGACCAGGACCTCCCGCTCGGCGAACAGCAGCGCGAGGACGCCGATCCGCTGCTGTCCCTGCGACCCGTAGCGGCGCAGGAGCCGGCCGTCGAGGCGCAGCGCGAGCTCGTCGAGGTGCGGGCCGTGCGTCGTGAAGCCGCGGACGAGGTCGGCCTCGCGCCGCACACCGAGCTCGGCGGCGAGCTCGGACGCGGTCGTCGCCTCGCTGCGGGGCGCGTACTCGAGGGTCGCCTCACCCTCGAGGCCCAGCGCCGCGGCGAGGGCGGTGAACTCGGGCGCCAGAAGCGCTGACGCCTCGGCGCGGGCCGCGATCAGCTCGGCGCCGGCGGCCGCGAGCTCGGAGTCCCAGGCGTCGAGCGAGCCGGCGCTTGCGCCGCCGGAGCGAATCCGGCCGAGCAGGGCGTTGCGCTGGGCGAGCGCCCGCGAGTAGCGCCGCCGCGACTCGGCCCGCGCCGGCCACAGCGCGGCGCTGAAGCGGTCGAGATGGGCGCGGCGGGCCGCGGGCGGACCCTTGACGAGGACGAGCCGGTCGGGGAGGAAGACGGCGAGCGCCGGCCGCAGCGTCGCGTGCTCAGCCTCCGCGGGTTGCCCGTCGACCCGCTGCCGGCGTCCGTCGGCACGCGAGATCGCGGTCATGAACGCGTGCTCGCCCCCGGCCGACGCGACCCAGGCCTCGGCCCGCGCCAGCGGCTCGCCGAACGCGATCGCCTCGCGGTCGTTGCGGGTCCGGCACGAGCGCCCGGCGAGGGCGGTGTAGAGGGCGTCGAGGAGGTTCGTCTTCCCGGCTCCGTTCGGCCCCCAGGCGAGGTTGATCCCGTCGCCGAGCGGGATCTCGGCAGCGGCGAGGTTGCGGAAGCCGACCACGGAGAGCGCGGCGACCCGCATCGCGGCACCTACACGTTGAGCCGGATCGGCATCGCGAGGTAGCTGAAATCGTCGCGGCCGACCGGCCGCAGCAGCCCCGGCCGCAGCGGCGAGCTCAGGTGGATCGCGATCTCGTCCCCGTCGACCGAGTCGATCCCGTCGATCAGGAACTGCGGATTGAAGGCGATCTCGAGCGGCTCGCCGCTGAACGGGGCCGGCATTCCCTCGCTCGCGTCGCCGACGTCCGGCGTCTCGGCGGCGACGGTGAGCTCGTTCTCGCTGAACTGCAGCCGCAGCGGCGCGTTCCGCTGCGCGAGCTGCCCGATCCGGCGCGCGACCTCGAGCAACTCCTCGCGCGGCAGCCGCACCTCGTGCTCGAACGACTCCGGGATCAGCTGGCGCCAGCTCGGGAACTGCCCCTCGATCAGGCGCGACGAGAGCAGGACGCCGCCGGCGCGGAACATCGCCTGGTTCCGGGGCATCGCGATCTCGACCTCGTCCGGCTCCTCGGTCGCGATTGCCCGCGAGAGCTCGCGCAGGGCGCGGGCGGGGACGTTGACGTTGAGCGGCTGCGGGATCGGCGTTTCGAGTTGGCTGTGCTTGACGCTGAGGCGGTAGGAGTCGGTCGCGACCATCGTCAGCCGGTTGTCCTCGGCCTCGAGCAGGACCCCGGTGAGGATCGGGCGAACTTCATCCCGCGAGGCCGCTCGGGCGACGCGGTCGATCGTCTCCGCGAGGGCCTGCGCGGGGAGCTTCACGGTCTCCGCCTCGAGCTCCGGCAGGCGTGGGAAGTCGTCGGCCGGCAGCGTGCGGAGGTGGAAGCGGGCATTCCCGGCCGTGAGCTCGACGTCACCGGCCTCCGGGCGATGCATCAGCGATACCTGGCCCTCGGGCAGGTTGCGGACGACGTCGGCGAGCAGCCGGCCGGGAACGAGAACGGTGCCGGGCTGCTCGACCGCCGCGTCGTCGAGCGCGCGTGACAGCCCAAGCTCGGTGTCGGTCGCCCGCAGGGTCACCTTCCCCTCCTCGGCGACGACGAGGATGCCCGCGAGGGCGGGAAGGGTCGAGCGGGTCGAGACGACTCGGCTGACGAGCTGGAGGGTCGAGACGAGGGAGCTGCGTGGGGCGGTGAGCTTCATCTGGGGTCTTGCATCTTTCTACTTCGATCAGATGTAACAGGCGTGGGGATCGTTTGGGGAGAGATCGGAGATCTCCCTTGACGTCGCGGGTTGCCGGCTGGGGACCGACCTGGGGATCATCGGTGTCGGTCGGGATCGGGGCGGCGGTTGGCGGATTCGGGGCGAGGGCTGTCCCCAAGCACGAGGCGTACCCGGCGCAGCTCGTCGGCGGTATCGGAGCCCGGCTCGAGCCGGGCGGTAACGGCGCGGATGGCGTGGACGACCGTGGTGTGGTCACGGTCGAACCGCCGCGCGATCTCGGTCAAGGAGTGGCTCGTCTGCTCGCGGGCGATGTACATCGCGAGCTGGCGCGCGCGGGCGATCCGGGGCGTGCGACGCGCGGAGAGGAGCTCCTCCCGGCTGACGTCGAGCACCGAGCAGACGGCGTCCTGGATTGCCTCGACCGATTGGGTGGCGGGCGGCCCGGGGGCCGAGCCCGCCTCGGACCCAACGCCGAGGGCACGGTGGACGAGGGCGGGTTGGAGCGGTTCGCCGAGCATCGAGGCGAAGGCGAGGACGCGGGTGATCGCTCCCTCGAGCAGCCGGACGTTGGCCGGAACGCGAGCGGCGATCTCCCGCAGCACCTCCGGGCCGGGCGGCTCGGCGTCCCCGCTCGCGGCGAGCCGCCACGCGAGCGCGAGCCGGGTACGGATGTCCGGCGGCTCGATCGCCACGCACAGACCCCACTCGAAGCGGTCGCGAAGCCGCTCCTCGAGTCGCGACAGCGCCTGCGGCGGGCGGTCGCTCGAGAGCACGATCTGCTTGCCGGCGCCGTGGAGGGCGTTGAAGGTGTGGACGAACTCCTCCTGGGTGCGCTCCTTGCCCTCGAGCACCTGGACGTCGTCGATCAACAGCGCGTCGAGCTCGCGGTAGCGGGCCTTGAAGCGCTCCGGCCCGTCGTGGCGCAGCGCGGTGACGAACTCGGCCGTGAACCGCTCGGCGGTCGTGTGGTGGATCGTCAGCCCGGGATGGTTCTCGTGCATGTAGGCGGCGATCGCGCCGAGCAGGTGGGTCTTGCCGAGGCCTGGGGGGCCGTGGAGGAAGAGCGGGTTGTACGCGTCGCCGGGGAGCTCGGCGACGGCGAGCGCCGCCGCGTGGGCGAGGCGGTTTCCCGGCCCGATCACGAACCGCTCGAACACATGCCCGGGCTCGAGCGGGAGCGAGCCCGACCGTGACCGCTCCGCGTCGGCGCCGGCGGCCGCAGCGGCGTCGGGAACGAACCCGATCGAGTCGAT
>DATHVI010000161.1:0-5140 GCA_035461385.1 Solirubrobacterales bacterium | reverse complement strand
CGCAGCTTGACCTGACCGCGCCCCGGCACTCGGACCGCGAGCCGTGGGGCGCCGTCGCGCGCCTGGCGGAGGCGGCCGAAGGCGAAGCGGTTCGACGGCTCCGCCCCCGAGCCGACGACGTCGACCCCGGCCACCGCCTCGACTCCCTCCCGGAGCGCGCCGCGAATCGGATCGGTCGCGAGGCGTCCGTAGACGCCGGGGATCCCGGGCACGCCGCATCCGTCGCCGAAGCTGACGTCGCCGATCAGGCGGTAGCCGCCGCCGGCGATCGGCACGACGAGCGGCCCGCCGCTGTCGCCGGAGCAGACGTCGACGCCGCCGGCGAGGTCCCCGGCACAGACCATCACGGTCGCCACGTACTCGGCTCCGTAGACCGCTTCGCACCCGGAGTCGGAGAGCATTCTGATCCTTGCCTGGCGCAGCACGTCGCTCTTGTTCAACTTCTCGGCCACCTCGTGGCCGGTCCCGGCGATCGTCGAGCCCCAGCCGGTGACGAACGCGCGACGGCCGGGCGCCCAGATGCCGGCCTCGTCCGAGCCGGCGATCTTGATCGTCCTCCGGTTGGCGGGGGAGGCGAGCACGAGGAAGACGACGTCCCACTCGATCGTGTCCGGATTCCAGAGCGGCTCACCTTCGCCGTCGACGAACCAGAAGTAATCGGCGATCTCGTGCTCCTGCCCGGCGCTCGTCGAAAGCGTCCTCCGGCCGCTTGTGACCTGGAACTCCTCGGCGGGCCTGAAGTTCCGATTCGGTCCGAGGGTCATGCAGTGAGCGGCGGTCACGACCACCGAGGGGGAGACCAGCGTCCCACCGCAGTGGTGGTTCCTGAACGCGTTCGTCGGGCTGATCGGGAGGTAGCCGATCGACACCTGCCAGGGCCAGCGACGGATCGTCGTCGGGCTTCCCCCGACGACCCTCCGCGTCAGCTCCGGTTCGAGCGGACCGGGCCCGAGCACGTCGCCCGCGGTGCGCTCGGGGTCGGCGAACGCAGACGCAGGCGCGAGGTGGATGCCGGGACCGACCTCGGCCGTGGACCCGCGCTCCCCGGTCGACGCCGCCGTCGGAGCGGCGAGGACGAGCGCGACGGTGAGCGAAACCGCGACGACTGCCGGCCATGCTCGACCCCTGGTCCGGACGCTGTCGCTGCGGGTCGTCGTTTCGACCTCCATGCCGAGGCTCCCCGAGTGGTGGACACGCGGCGGTGGCTGGGCGCCGCGCGATCGCAGTCTACAGGCGGCGAGAACGGCTGCCGGCAGCGGCGGGTACGGTTGCGCTCGTGGATTTCGACCTCGTCTTCCTCGGCACCGGCGGCTCGGTGCCGACCGCCCGGCGCTCGACCGCCTGCCTGCTCGCGCGGGTGGGGGGCGAGCGGGTGCTGTTCGACTGCGGCGAGGGCTCGCAGCGCCAGATGCAGCGCTCGACCGGCCTCGTCCAGGTTGACGAGATCTACGTCACGCACCTGCACGCCGACCACTACCTCGGGATCCCCGGCCTGCTCAAGACCTACGACCTCAACGGCCGCGAGCGCGAGCTGCGGGTGATCGGCCCGCCCGGGCTCGCGGACCTGTTCCGCGCCCTGCGACGGGTGTTCGGCCGGCTCGCTTACGACCTCGAGCTGCTCGAGGTCGACCCTGGCGAGGCGGTGCGCCATGACGGCTGGGAGGTGCGCGCCTTCGCCGTCGAGCACCGGATGCGCGCCTACGGCTACGCGCTGGTCGAGGACGAGCGTCCGGGCCGCTTCGACCCCGACGCCGCGGTGCGGCTGGGCGTCGAGCCCGGCCCCGACTTCAGCCGTCTTCAGGCCGGCGAGGAGGTCCCTGTCGGCGCCGGGGTGGTGCGGCCCGAGCAGGTGATGGGGGAGCCGCGCCTCGGTCGCAAGCTCGTCGTCACCGGCGATACCGCGCCGTGCGAGATGACCCGCCTCGCCGCGCACCGGGCGTCGCTGCTCGTGCACGACGGGAGCTTCGCCGACGAGGAGGTGGAGCGCGCCCGCGAGACCGGGCACTCGACCGCGCGCGAGGCGGCGCGGCTCGCGCGCGAAGCCGAGGTCTCGATGCTCGCCCTGGTCCACGTCTCCTCGCGCTACGACGTTCGCGCCGTCCTCGCCGAGGCGCGCGAGGAGCTCCCGGGCGCGATCGCCCCCCGCGACTTCGACGTCGTCGAGATCCCGTTCCCCGAGCGCGGCGAGCCGCGCCTCGTCGAGGGCGGCGCCCGCCGGCAACGGGTGGCCGCCGAGGCCGGCACCGCCGCCGAGCCGGCGGGCTGATCCTCAGCCGAGCGGGGCGGCGAGGTCGGCGATCGCGCCGGCCACCGCCTGCGCCTGGTCCTCCTGGAGGAAGTGTTTGGCGCGGACCAGGATCGGCTCGCCGGCGCCGAGGATCTCGCAGACGGAGTCGCGCTGGTCGCCGAGCGCCGGGTCGAGCTCCCCCCAGACGACTCGCACCGGATACGGGCGCTCGGCGAGGCCGCGGCGCAGGAACCGCTCCTTCGCCTCGGTGAGCTCGAAGCCGCGCATGATCCGCAGGAAGGCACGGCCGCGATCGACCCGCTTGAGCAGGTGGTAGTGCGCGTAGACCTCGACCCGCGGGACCTCGTCGCGGTTCTCGATCCCGATCCGGTAGTAGAGCTCGGACATCGGGTATGGCTGCATCGCCCCGAGCCAGAGCTCGCCGAGGCCGCGGGCCGCGAACGGATTCATCGGCCACGGCCGGGTGAAGCCGGCGACGGCGAGCAGGGTGTTGAGCGCGGTCAGCGACAGCACCCGCTCGGGGTTGTGGATCGCCCATTCGCAGCCGATCGGCCCGCCGATGTCGTGGACGACGAGGTGACAGCGATCGATCCCGAGCGCTTCGAGCGCGGCCTCCATCCAGCGGGCGAGGCCCGTCCAGCTGTAGTCGAATCGCTCCGGGCGATCGCTGAGCCCGGCGCCGGGGAAGTCGAAGGCGACGGCCCGCAGCCCCTGGTCGACGAGCGCCGGGATCACCCTGCGGTAGAGGAACGAGCTCGTCGGGACGCCATGAAGGAGGACGACCGGGGGCCCGCCCTCGCCCGGGGGCCCCTGCTCGCGGGCGAAGGCGTGGACGCCGCCGGCCTCGAACCGGCGCCCGGCGGCCGCGTGGCGCTCGATCACCTCGGCTACATCGGACCTCACGCCCGACAATCATGACCGGCCGATCGGAGGCCACGCGCCAGCGGCCGCCCGGCCGGACTCGGGACCGGTTCGCCGAGGTCGCTGGTAGGCTGGACGCGACTGCTCCTTTAACCCGGTCCGGCGAGGCCAGGAAGGAACGAGAGTGAACGAGAAGGTCGTCCTCGAGCGCGATGATCTCCGGCGCACCCTGGTGCGGATCGCGCATGAGATCGTCGAGAAGAACCCCGACACCCCGGTCGCGGTCGTCGGCATCCACACCCGCGGCGCGGTCCTCGCCCGCCGCGTCCACACCCTCGTCGGCGAGCTGACCGGGACCGAGGTCCCGCTCGGCGACCTCGACATCTCCTTCTACCGCGACGATCTGCCAGGCCGCGAGCCCGGGGATTCCCCTGTGGTCCACGCTTCTCACCTGGACTTCGACCCCGACGGGATGACCATCGTCCTCGTCGACGGCGTCCTGTTCACCGGCCGAACGGTGCGTGCGGCGATCGACGCTCTCTTCGATTACGGGAGACCACGGCGCGTCCAGCTCGCGGTGCTCGTCGATCGCGGACACCGGGAGCTCCCGATTCGCCCCGACTACACCGGGAAGAACTTGCCCACTGCTCGAGAGGAGCGTGTCAACGTGAGGCTGGCTGAGATCGATGGCTCCGAGGGCGTGACGATCTCGCAACCGGCGGCGACCGGAGGGGAGGCGAAGTGAGGGATCTACTCTCGATCGCCGATCTGGACCGGGATGACATCGACCGGGTTTGCGCCCGGGCCCGGAGCTTCGCCGAGGTCGGTCGCCGCGAGATCAAGAAGGTCCCGACGCTCCGCGGAAAGACGGTGGTCTCGCTGTTCTACGAGTCGAGCACACGGACCAGCTCCTCGTTCGAGCTCGCGGCCAAGCGCCTTTCCGCGGATGTCGTGTCGATCAAGGCCGCCGGCTCCTCGGTGGACAAGGGTGAGAGCCTCCGGGACACGATCGCGACGCTCACCGCCTACGGTCCCGAGGCGATCGTTATCCGCTCGCCTCACGCTGGCGCGGCGAGTCTGGTCAGCGGCTGGACGGACGCGGCCGTCGTCAACGCCGGCGACGGCAAGCACGAGCATCCAAGCCAGGCCCTGCTCGACGTGTACACGCTGACCGAGCGGGTTGGGCCCCTCGACGGCAAGGAGATCTGGATCGTCGGGGACGTAGCGCACAGCCGGGTGGCGCGCTCGTGCATCCGGGCGTTCGCCACCATGGGGGCGCGGGTGACGGTCGCCGGTCCCCCGACCTTGCTGCCCCGGGGGATCGAGCATCTCGGTTGCGCCGTCAGGCACGACATCGACGACATCGCCGAGGCGGACGTCGTCTACGCACTGCGGATGCAGAACGAGCGCATGAGCACCTCATACCTTCCGTCGTTGCGCGAGTACGCCTCCGAGTTCCAGATCAACTCGAGACGACTCACCCCAAGACAGCTCGTCATGCATCCCGGACCTGTGAACCGGGACGTCGAGCTCTCGGCCGAGGTGATCGACGGCCCCTCCTCGCTGATCGTCGAGCAGGTGGCGGCCGGACTCCTGGTTCGGATGGCGATCCTCTACGAGATCCTCGCCGGCGGCGAGCGTCCCAGGACGCTGGCGGCGATCGAAGACCCTGCCGGCAGAGATCTGCCGGGCCCGATCGGAGAGCCCGCGTGAGGACCATCGGCAGCCTCGATTGGCGCGGCGGCGACGGCGCCCCAGCGTTGCTGATCGAGGGGGCGATCGTCGTCGACCCCCGCAGCGAAATGGACGGAGCACACGATCTCCTCATTCGCGATGGCCGGGTCGCCGAGATCGCGACGCCGGGATCGCTCGATGCGAGCGATCACCCCGGCGCCGAGGTGATCGACGCCGACGGTCTCCACGCCTTCCCCGCTTTCTTCGATCCGCACGTCCATCTCCGGGTGCCCGGACAGGAGCACCGGGAGGACGTCGAGACGGGCACGCGGGCAGCTGCGGCCGGAGGCTTCTGCG
>DATHVI010000160.1:0-32876 GCA_035461385.1 Solirubrobacterales bacterium | reverse complement strand
GCGCCGGCGCCGCGGCGCCTTCGGGCGCTCGAAGCGCAGCGGATGATCGACCTGCTCGCGCTGCGCGTGGCGCCCGCGCTCGCGGCGGGGCTGATCACCGCGGCGCACACCCGCTCCCTGGGGGCGGGTGTGATCGTCTTCGTCACCGTGCTCGCGGCCGCCCAGGCGCTCGACCGGCTCAAGCTGCCGCTGCGGCTGATGCCCGCCGCGCAGCTGCTGCTGCGGTTCGCCGCCCCGGCGGCCGGCGTCTCCGCCGCCTGGCTGATCGCCGCCGCCGCGCCGACCAGCGGCTATCCGATCGCCACCTACGAGGCGGTCCTGCTCGGCGCCTGGCTGGTGCTCGCGCTCGGGATCTGGTTCCGCGCCCGGCTCGCCGAGGGAATGCGCGCCCGGGTCGCCGTGATCGGCCCCTGTGACTTCGCCGCCGACCTGGCGACGGAGCTGTCGGCGGATGAGCCGGCGCCGTACGAGATCGTCGGCTGGCTTGCAGCCGGTGGCCCGGTCGAGCACGGTCGCCTGCGGCGACTCGGTGACCTCGACGACGTCCGGGCGGTCGTGATCGACGATGGGATCGAGCTGCTGGTCTGCGCCGCCGAGGCCGTCGGCACCACCCACGAGCGCGTCGATCAGATCTGGGAGCGCGTCGCCGACCAGTGCCTCGACCTTCCGGTGAGGATGTTGACCGCGAACCAGCTCTACGAGGAGACGTTCGGCCACGTCCCCGCCGGCACGATCGACGCCGCCTGGTACCGCTACATCATGCACCCTCGGTTCCGGACCTCGGCCCCCGCGTCGAAGCGGATCTTCGACCTCGTCGTCGGCGGCACGATCGGGCTCCTCACGCTGCCGGTGCTCGCGGTCGCCGCGATCGCGATCAAGCTCACCGACGGCGGACCGGTCCTCTATCGCCAGCGGCGGTTCGGCGAGGGCGGCGGCGCGTTCGAGATCGTCAAGCTGCGGACGATGCGGGTCGACGCCGAGCGCGCCGGGCCCCAGTGGTCGGGCGCCGACGACGGCCGCGTGACTCGGGTCGGGCGCCTTCTCCGTCGCACCCACCTCGACGAGATCCCCCAGCTCTGGAACGTGCTCCGGGGCGAGATGACCCTGGTCGGTCCCCGGCCGGAGCGACCCGAGATCGTCGCCGAGCTCGAGCGCCGCTTCCCCCACTACACCCGCCGTCAGCTCGTCAAGCCGGGGATCGCCGGGTGGGCGCAGCTTCGCTGCGGCTACGCGGGCTCCGAGCTCGGCACGGCGTGGAAGCTCTGCCACGACCTCTTCTACATCAAGCACCGCTCCGTGCTCGGCGACATGCTGATCCTCGCCGAGACCGCATTCGTCACGTTCCGCAACGCCCACCGAGCCCTGCGCTCGCCACGCGAGCGGTTCCTGCTGCGGGAGGAACCCGGTGCATGAGCGGCAGGGGGCGAACGGCGGGGACCTCGAGGCGGCCGCCGCCGCGACCGTCGACGGTTCCTCGTCGCTCGCGCTGCTGGTAGTCGACGACGACTCGAACTGCCTCCACGCCAGCCCCGACGCGTGCCGGATCCTCGGGGTGGAGCGCGAGCACGCCCTCGCGGCGAGCCTGATCGACCTGCTCGCCGTGAGCGAGCGGAAGCGCTTCACCCACGTCTGGCACGCGTTCCGCGAACAAGGCGGACACGCCGGGCCGTTCCGGGTCGACAAGACCGGGCTCAGGATCGATGTCCGGGTGACCACCGATGTGCTCCCGTCGCGGCATCTGGTGGTCCTGTCGCCGACCGTTGACCGGGCCGCGGGCGCTCCCGGTCGGGAGCCGGAACGACGGCTCGATCGCTCCAGCATGGAGGGGGTCGCCAGACCCGCGATCAGACGCCGCGGCGTGCACGCGCCGAGCGAGCGCGAGCGCCAGGTCCTGAGCATGGTCGCGACCGGCGCGACCGACGAGGAGATCGCGCGGCGGCTCGAGCTCTCGCCCGCGACGGTGCGGACCCACGTTCGCAACGCGAAGACCAAGCTCGGCGCCCAGACCCGAGCCCAGGCGGTCGCGCTCGCCCTCGGCCGCCGGATCATCGAGGCCGACTGATCGGCGCTACCGCCGTTCGCCGCCCCGCGGCAATCGCAGCCGGCGTTCGAGCTCGGCGACCTCGGGGCTGTTCGGGTTCAGCCGGTGAGCCTGGTCGAGCTCGCGCCTCGCGAGCCCGGGGCGGTCGCGGGCCAGGAGCTCGGCGAGGAAGAAATGACTCGCCCACTCCTCCGGCCGATCCTCGATCGCCTCCCGAAACGCCGCGATCGCCCGCGGGCGGTCCCCGGCGGCGTCGGCGATTGCTCCCTCGGCGAGCAGCGGCTCGACCGCGAACGGGTTCAGGGCCCGGGCGCGATCGAGGTCGGTGTAGGCGCGCCCGAGGTCGCTCTGCCAGCCCGCGTAGGCGGCCTTCAGGTAGCGCTGGCTGAGAAAGGGCGGGACCACGCTGATCGCCAGCAGCGCCGCGCCGACGGCGATCACGAGGCGAACGCGCATTCGGCCGCGCTCGGGCGCCTGGCGAGGCGCGGCTGCCGCACCCGACCCCGGAGCGCGCCGCTCCTTCGCGGCGACCGTCCAGGCCGCGGATGCCGAGCCGAGCAGCGCGAGGACGGGAGCCGTGACGGCCGGGTACGGCCAGAACCAGTCGATCGTCGCGTGCGCGAACCAGTAGGCGCCGGCCGCGAGCGCAATCGCCGCCAGGGCGGCGTCCTGATCGCTCACCCGGCGCGAGCGGATCGCCCCTGCGGCCGCCGCCCCAACGGCCAGCAGCACCAACACAAGCCCCGGGACTCCGAGCTCGCCCAGCATCTCGAGCTGGATGCTGTGGGCGTCGCGCGCGGTCTGGTATCGCGATTCACGCTCGCGGAGATACGTGTACTGGAACCCCCCGCCCCCGGTGCCGCGCAGAGGGTCCTCCCGGGCGTCCTCGACGGCGACGCGCCAGAGGTCGTAGCGGTCGGTGCCGAGGTCGAACGTGAACCGGCTCGACTCGCCCTCGAAGTCCGGAGTGCCGGCGCGGAACTCGTCGGCACGCTCCGCCGCCCAGTCGACCGGGTCTCCGACGGCGGCGACGAACGCGGCCGTCCCTCCGAGCACGACTGCCGCGAGCACGCCGAGGATCGCGGTGTTCGCTCGCGCTGAGCTGCTCCCCAACCCCGGCAGCCGGCGATCGAGTCGAGCCGCGATCGCGCCGAGGAGCACCGAGACGCCGCTCGTCCAGGCGACCGCGATCCCGGCCGCCTCGAGCTCGTCCTCGAGCCCCCGGATCCCGGAGCCCGCCTCCCGAAACAGCTCGGTGAGCGCGGGGATCACCCCGAACGCGGGCACGAACGCAAGGCCGAGCCAGCAGATCGCGCGCAGCCGCAGCGGCGACAGCACCACGTAGGCGGCGACCGCGACGATCGCGGCCGGGACCGAGCCGCGGCTCTGGCTGAGCATCGCGAGCCCGAAGCACAGCGTTGCGCCGCCCTGCGCGAGACCGCGCAGGCGCCAGTCGAGCCGCGGCGATGAAGCGAGTCCGAGCGCCGGAAGCGAGGCGATGACGAAGAACGCCGCGTTTGCGTTGTGGTAGCCGAGCGGGTGGTTGAGCGTGCCGTCGACGCCGATGAACGTCTCCGGCGCGTCGGTGGTGATCATCCCGATGGCGGTGGCCGCGCCGGCGAAGGCCCCGGCGGCGGCGAGCGGCACGAGCGAGAGCTGCGGGCGCGCGCGCAGCAGGGCCGCCATCCAGAGGCCGAGGCCGAACGCGACCGCGTAGACGAGGATTCGCTGGCCGTCGGCTATCGCGGCGTCGGGAGCCGGGCTCCACGCCGCGGAGAGCGCCGCCCAGGCCCCGAGCGCGACCAGCGCTAGGAGGGCGATGACTACCGCCGGGCGCAATCCCGGGCTGGCCGCTCCGGGCGCGGCGACGCAGAGGACGACGAGCACGACGCAGAGCAGGACTGCGCCCGGAAGCAGGACGACGCCGAACCAGGCCCCCCACTCGATCGCCCACCACGTCCAGATCGCCGTCAGCGCGACGAGGACGAAGAGCCCCGCCAACTCGGATCGCCCGAGAGCCAGTGACCGCCCCCGCGTGATGTCCACTCAGCGATCCTAGTCTGGACAGGGGCCCCGGCGGTTCGATACCGTGGCCGGCGTGGACGGGATCGGAAGCGAGCCGCAGCCGCCGGGCGCCGGGGAGGGCCCGAGGCTCGCGGCGGCGGGCCCGCGCAGGAGCCGCCTCCACGAGGCGGTCGGGGCCGCGACGGAGCGGATCCAGGAGATAATCGACGCCGCCGAGCGGGCCGCCGAGGAAATCCGCCGCGACGCGGAGGCCGAGGCCGAGCGCTACCTGGCCGAGCGCCGGCGCGAGGCCGATCGGCTCACGGCTCGGCAGGCCGAGCGCCTCGCGGCTGCGGCGGCGAACGTGCGCGAGCGCTTCGCCCGGATCGGCGCCGAGGGGGCCGCGATCGTCGCCGAGCTCGAGAAGCTCAGCGGCTCCCCCGGCCAGGACCCGGGCGCGACGCCGGAAGCGGCGGCTGCGGAGCCGGAAGCGGGGGACGGAGAGCGGCCGGCCGATCCGGCCGCCGCCGCCGGCCCGTCTCAGCAGGGGGATGCCGGCCGGGCCGGCGCCGACCCGCCCGCCGGCGGACTCCGCGAGGCGGCCCTGATCCGCGCCACCCAGATGGTCGTCGGCGGCTCGAGCCGGTCGGAGGTCGACGCCGCCCTGCGGGCCGAGCTCGGCCTCGCGAACCCCGGGCCGCTCCTCGACGAGCTCTTCGCCGACGACGCCTGAGTCCCGGGATCCAGGCCGGCGGTGCCGACCGGCGGGTGTAGGACGATTCGCGCGTGGCCGAGGACGTCCGTGAGCCCAACGGGGAGGGCGGCGCCGCCGAGCGCCCGCCGGCGGCGCCCGGCGACGCGGTGCGGGAGCGGGCTGCAGCGGCCCGCCGCTCGGTCACGGAGAGCCTCCGGGTGGTGCTCGCCGATCTCGAACGCGAGCAGGCGGCCGTCGAGGACGAGCTCTCCGCGCCGGCCGAGGAGCCGACCGACCGGATCGAGGCGGTGGCCTGGCGCGCGGCCGAGGCCGCCGTTGCGAAGCTCGCGCGGCGGCTCGACGAGACGGTCGAGCACACCGACCACGCGCTGGCGCTGATCGCCGACAGCGAGCGTTGGATGCTCGAGTTCAGCCGCCGTGTCTCCGCCGCCGGATGGCGGGTTGCCGATGCCCTCGCTCTCGCCGGGCGCGTCGCGGGCGAGGCGGAGCGACTCGAGACGGCCGCCAGGGTCGAGAGCGAGGTCGCGGAGCGAATCGCCGCGGCCCAGCAGCGGCTCGCCGAGCGGCTCGCCGAGGAGCCGTGACAGGCCGGCGTCAGCCGCTTCCGCCGGGGTCGGAGAGGCTGATCCCCTCGAGCTGCGCGTAGACGACGTAGCGCTCGGCGGCGCTGTAGAGCGGGTGACAGGCGGTGAGGACGAGTCGCTCGTGGTCGACGTCGCGGACGACACGGGTCGCCTCCGGGGAGACGATCTCGTGTCCCTCGACCCGGTAGGTGAACGTGCCGTAGGGCATCCCGACGACGATCTCGTCGCCGTCGCGGATCTCGTCGATCCGCCGGAACGGCGCCAGGTAGGTCGTCCGGTGTCCGGCGATTCCGACCGTCTCCCCCTGCCCGGGAAGCGCCGACCCGTCGCCGCGTCGCTGGTCTCCGATCGCGTCGTCGCGGGCGTAGTGGGCGGGGCCCTTGCGGAGGCTGTCGGTGTCGGTCCCCTCGACGAACACCGCGTCGAGGCCGATGCGCTCGATCGCGATCCGCCCGATCCCGTCGCCGCGGACCAGCTGCTCGGAGAACCGGTCGGCGAGGACGCGCGCGCGGGCGGCGACGCCGCCGGCGTCCGCGGCGGCGGCGAGGTCGTCGCGCGAGGGGAACCGCTCCTCGAGGTCGGCGAGCTCGTCCTCCGCCTGCCCCTGCTGGAGCGACCCGTAGATCGACGACACCGGTTCCTTCCAGGCGAGCGTCAAGCCGACGTCGGCGAGGACGACGAGCCCGGCGGTGATCAGCGTCGTCGAGAGGATCCGCAGCAGGCGGTGCATGCCTGGATGATCGCAGTCGGGCCCGGGCGCGCCCCAGCCCGCCCGCGTGGCAGACTGCGAGCCGATGATGAGCGACGAGCGCCGCCCGAGCCCCAGGATCGCCTCGTACGAGGCCGACCCCGCCGAGGTCGGCCGGGTGCTGCTGCTGTACTCCGGCGGCCTCGACACCTCGGTGATGCTGCGCTGGATCCAGGAGCGGTACGGCGCCGAGATCGTGACGCTGACCGTCGACCTCGGGCAGCCGGGGGAGGACTGGGAGGTCGTCGTCGGCAAGGCCCGCGACCTCGGCGCGGTCGAGGCGATCCGAGCCGACGCGCGCGAGGAATTCGCCGGCGAGTACGTCCTCCCGGCGATCAAGGCGAATGCCCTCTACGGCGGCGGCTACCCGCTGTTCACCGCGCTCGGTAGGCCGCTGATCGCGAAGCTCGCGGTCGAGCACGCGCGCGCGCGCGGGTGCGACACGATCGCCCACGGCTGCACGGGAAAGGGCAACGACCAGGTGCGGATCGAGGCGACGATCGCGACCCTCGACCCGGAGCTGCGGGTGATCGCCCCGGTCCGCGAGTGGAGGATGGGCCGCGAGGAGGAGATCGCCTACGCCCGCGAGCACGGGATCCCGGTCAAGGGGGGCACCGAGGCGCCGCCGTACTCGCTCGACGACAATCTCTGGGGGCGCTCCTCGGAGGGCGGCGCGATCGAGGACCTCTCAGAGCCCCCGCGCGACGACGTCTTCCAGCTCGTCACCCGTCCCGAGGAGGCTCCCGACGAGCCGCAGCTGGTCCGGGTCGGCTTCGAGCGCGGCCGCCCGGTGTCGGTCGACGGCGAGCGCCTCGGCCTCGTCGAGCTGCTCGAGCGGGCGGGGGAGCTCGGGCGCAGGCACGGCGTCGGCATCGTCGACCACATCGAGGACCGGATCGTCGGGCTCAAGGTCCGCGACCTCTACGAGGTGCCGGCGGCGGCGATCGTCCTCGCCGCCCACCGCGAGCTCGAGAAGCTGGTCTCGACGATCCACCAGAACGAGCTCAAGCACGTCCTCGAGCGCAAATGGGCCTACCTCTGCTACGCCGGCCTCTGGCTCGACCCGCTGCGCGGCGACCTCGACGCCTACATGGACTCGGCGAACGAGCCGGTCACCGGCGAGGCGACGGTGAAGCTGTACAAGGGCCAGGCCACGGTCGTCGCCCGCAGCTCGCCGTACGCGCTCTACGATCGCTCGCTGGCGAGCTTCGGGGAGTCGGGCGGCGAGTTCAGCCAGGCCGCAAGCCCCGGATTCATCGAGCTGTTTACGCTCCAGAGCCGGATGGCGCATCGGATTCGAGCCCGTGCCGGTGGGTAACGGGAGCCCGTGCCGGTGGGCAACGGATATCACCGAGGAGGGCTGAAACCATGACCTCGAGCATCTACGAGCTGATCGGCCGTCTCGTCGTCCGCATCGTCTGGCTCCGTTACGGCCGCCAGATCCGGATCGCCGCCGGCGCCGGCCTCGCGGCCGCCCTGATCGGCGGCTACATCCTCGCGCGGCGCCAGCCACCCGAGGGCTGAGGCGACGCGAAACCGCCGGACCACCCGGCAGGAAACGGCCGGCCGCGCCGCTCAGCAGACCCAGGCCGCGGAGCCCGAGTCGCGCCAGATCTGCGCCGCGATCCGGTGCTGCTCGGCGGGCGAGGCCTGGTGGGGGAGGCCGTTGCCGCCGTAGGCGCGCCAGGTCGACGGCAGGATCTGGTAGGCGCCGCCCGCGCCCGAGGACGGGTTGAGCGCGCCGAAGTTCCCGCCCGACTCGCAGGTCACGATCGAGCGCGGGATCGCCCAGTCGCCGACCCAGTTCGCAACCGTCTGCTGCGCCTGCTCGGCCGAGACCTGCTCGAGCCGCTGCACCTCGGAGGTCCAGGTTCCGACCTGCGACTGCAGCTCGGCCAGCGCCGCGCGCTGGCTCTGGCGGGCGGCAACCAGGGCCGCCGCCTCGGACTCGGCCGCCGCTCTGACCGACGCGATCTCGGCGTGCGCCTCGGCGACGCGGTCGGCGTGGGCCTCGGCTTCCGCCCTCGCGCCCTCGAGCGCGGCAAGCCGGTCGGCGACCTCCGCGCGCAGCGTCCGCACGCGGGCGACGAGGCTGGCATCGGCCTCGCGAATCCGGTTCAGGAGGTCGGCGCGGCTGACGAGGTCGTCGAAGCCGTCCGCGTTCAGCAGCAGCGAGGCGGCGTCCGGCATGCCGCTCTTGTAGATCGCGACCAGCCGCGCGGCGAGCGCGTCCGTCGCCCGACGCAAACGCGCGCGGGCGATCGCGAGCTCGCGCTCGGCGGCGTCGCTCTCGGCGGCGAGCTGCGCCTCGCGGGCCCGGCTCCGCGCGAGGACGGCGGCGAGCTCGGCCTCGCGGAGCGCTGCCGCCTGGGCGCGTTCGGACGCGGCGGCGAGAGCGCCGGTGCGGGCATCGATCCGGGCGGCGAGCTCGCGTGCGTCGGCCTCGGCGGCGGAGATCTTCGCGTTCAGCTCGTCGATCGACTGGGCGCTCGATCCGGGTGCGCCGAGCGACGCCGAGGTCGCGAGCACGGCCCCGGCGAGGGCCAGCCGGCGCAGGTTGCGACGGATCGTGGAGGGGTGATCTCGGCTTGCTCGAACGCCCATCTTCATCTGCCTACGGGGTTAGCTGGCGGGCTCGCGCCGGTGGGCTGGCGCTACGCGCGATCGCGATTCGCCCCTGGCGTCCCGTCGTCGGGCGCCAACGGTTCCCCCGCTCGCCCGTCCTTACGCGGGCGACTCGGCGGCTCTTTCGCGCCGGCATGCTAGCGAATCGTTAGGACTCGGTGAGCACGGTCCCGGCTTCGTCCTCGGGCCCTGCACGCGAACCTGCAATCTGCGCGCCGCCGCGGCCACCGAGCTCGTTCGTCCAGTCGACGCCTCGCAGGCGCATGATCCCGAGCATCAGCACGACGAGCACCCCCGCCCCGGCGACCGCGTACGCGACCCTCGGGTTGAGCGCCGCGGTGATCAGCCCGCCGGCCAGGAACCCGATCCCGGGCATCGCGCTCGCGAGCGCCTCGAGCAGCGAGAGCACCCGCGCCTGGTAGACGCGCCGCGTCAGCTCCTGGACCGCGGTCACCAGCGCCACCCACTGGACGCCGTTCCCGGCCCCGCCGACCACCGAGGCCGCGCAGGCGACGGCGAGGCTCGGTGCGGCCCCTGTGGCGATATAGGCGACCCCGATCGCAAGCGTGCTCGCGACGAGCAGCGCCGGCAGCGACAGCCGCCGCAGGGCGGTGAAGACGAGGCTCCCGATCACCATCCCGACGCCCCAGCTCGCGATCAGGATCCCGTAGCCGGCGTTGCCGGCCCCGAGCGTCTCCTTCGCGAACACGACCTCGATCGGGATCACGAGGGCGAAGAAGACGAACGCGACCGCCTCGGCGCCGAGCAGCCGCCGCAGCGCCGGGCGATTGGTGACGTAGCGCACGCCCCGGCTCAGTCGATCGGCCCATCCACGGGTCGCGGTCTCGACCTCGGCCGCCGGCAGGCTCCTCGTCGCCGCGAGCAGGGCCGCAACGGCGAGGAACGAAGCCGCGTCGGCGAGCAGCGCGACCTGGACGCCGGCGCCGGCCACCAGCAGCCCGGCGAGCGCCGGACCGCCGGCGGCGCCGGCTGTGAACGCGAGGTTGAGCAGCGCATTGCCCTCGCGTAGCTGGTTCGCCGGCGCGAGCACCTGCGCCGCGACCGCGCGGGTCAGCGCCCGCGCGGCCGAGGCGGCGGCCCCGTCGAGGGTCGCGACCACGATCACCGCGAGCAGCGCGAACTCGCCCGCGAGCAGGGCGAGGGCGGCGTAGGCGCACGCCTCGACCGCGTACAGGCCGGGAAGCGCGATCCGGGCCGGCAGGATCTCGACTCTGGCGACGAGCGGCGGCGCGAGCACGGCCGGGGCGAACTGCATCCCGAGGAACAGGGCCGCGGTCGCGATCGGGCTTCCGGTCTGGTCGAAGACCAGCACCGCGAGCGCGATCTCGCCGAGCCAGTTGCCGACCTCGTTGACGAGATAGGCGCCGCTCAGGTTGGTGAACCCGGGCAGCCGGAGGGGGCGTAGCGCCGCGCGCATCGACGAGGTCAAACCTAACGAGGCGATCAGCGCCCCCCGCGACGGGGGCCGCCGGGAGCAGAGCTTCTTGCAGGTTTTGACCCCTTCGGGAAACTACGTAAAAGTTCAGGCAAGTTCGTGTAGACTGTGAATGCGAGATCCAACCACCACCAACTTGATGGAGGGAGGACCAGCTAATGGGCTTTCGCAGGGGTTGACATAGATTGAGAGATCACGAGGGCTTGACGGCCCTCGTTTTCGTTTCGCCCCTCGGCCGTGCGCCGCGGCGCGCACGGAGGTAGCTGGTCTTGCCCGGCGGCACCCCGCCGGGGCGCTGCTCAGCGGTCGCGGTCGGGCGTAAGGCCGGCCTCGACCGAGAGCCGGGGCGTGGTCGCGGACACGTAGTCGTGGATCCGCTTGTCGATCGCGAGCTCCTGCTCGAAGTCGACGTCTTCGCCGTGGCGGTAGGCGAGGTCCTTGTCGGCGAGCACCTCGGCGAGGGCCTCGACGAACCGCGCGTCGAGCTGGGTTCCGGCGACGCGGCGGAGCTCGATCATCGCCTCGTAGGAGCTCACCGGCTCGCGGTAGGAGTCGCGCGCGGTGAGCACGTCGTAGGTGTCGACGACGGCGATGATCCGCGCCAGCGCCGGGATCTCCTCTTCGCGCAGGCCCCGCGGATAGCCTTTGCCGTCGATTCGCTCGTGATGAGCGTGGATGACCTCCCCGATCGGAGCGTAGCCGTCGATCTTGCTGACGATCCTCGCCCCCTCGGTCGGGTGGCGGCGGATCTGCTTCCACTCCGCGTCGGTCAGCGGCCGGCGGCCGCCCTTGAGGATCGAGTCCGGAAGCACGAACTTGCCGATGTCGTGGAGCAGCCCGGCGGTGTGGACGAGCTCCTGATCCTCCTTCGACATCTCGACGTGGGAGGCGACCGCGCGGGCGTAGCGAGCGACCGCGGCCGAGTGGCGCGCGGTCATCCGGTCGCGGAGGTCGAGCGTGCGGACGAGCGCCGACAGCAGCGCCATCTGGAACCCGGCGAGCTGGCGCGCCCGCATCTCGAGCTCGTCGGCGCGATCCTGGGAGACGAGCAGCGCCCGGACGAGGGTCTGGAAGATGACGATCAGGATCGCGAACAGGACCAGCGCCGGATCGCCGATCCGGTCGTGTGCGTAGACGAAGCCGAGCACGAGCATCGCGGCCGCGAGCTCCGATGGCAGCACCGGCAGGAAGCCGCGCCTGACCTTGGTCGCGAAGCGCGAGCGCTCGACGTAGGAGCCGTAGCCGGCGATGAACAGGAAGTCGACGGCGAGGGCGCCGACGAAGAGGGCGAGGACGTAGAGGTAGTAGACGGGATCGTCGGCGCCGACCCCGGCCGCCTCGGTCACCTCGGCGAAGGCGAGCCCGCCGAGGAGCGGGAACCAGGCGTAGGTGACGAGGTTGATCAGCAGGTCGTCGGGCTGGTAGCGCTTTCGCGCCCAGCCGGCGACGATCGTCAGCACGCCGATCACCGCCCCGGCGGTGGCCCCGAGCAGCACCGTGGCGGTGACGATCGCGAGGAAGCTCGCCGAGACGAGGACCCGGTGGATGCGGGTCTCGATCGCGACCATGTCGCTCGCGACCGACAGCGCGAGCAACGTCGCCAGCAGCAGCGGGTCCCATTCGCTGCGCGGCGCGAGGGCCACGCCGGCGGCGATCGCCCCGGCGAGGGCGACGGCCATCGCGGCGACGGCGAATCTCGAAGGACGCGCTCGGATCATCGGATCAGCAGCAGCGGCAGCAGCCTCTCGTCGAGGCCGGAACCGGCGGCTTCAGCCCCGAATCGAATCAACGTTTCGCCCGTACCGCGGCACCGCGGTCGCCGGCTGGCGCATCGAGGCGATGAACTCGTCGAGGTCGGCGAGCGAGTAGCGCCGCTGCCCGCCCGGCGTGCGGTAGACGGGCACCAGCCCCTGGTCCGACCACTTGCGGAGCGAGGCGGCGCTGACCCCGAGGTGCCCTGCCGCCTCGCCGATGTTGAGAAGCCTGTTCGTTTCCTCCATTGGTTCTCCTGACCGTTGAAACCCCTGCGAAACTCGCGGGAACTTGCAGCATCCGCACAGTTCGTAGACCGCTCCGCGAAGCCCGGCAACCCCGACGGCCGAGGCCGCGAAGCTATGCGCAAGTTCGCCCGCCGGAACCTGTGCGACTTGCGCAGGGTGCAACGAGGCGTGCGTCCGCGTCCTCGCGCCGGCCGAACTGCCGCCGTCGATTCCGCCGCCGCGGCGCGTCCCGGCTCAGATCTGCTCGAGCAGCGCCGTGGTCGCCGCCGCCGGGTCGTCGCCGAGCGAGACCAGGCCCTGGCGACCCGAGACCAGCCGCGCGGCCCGATAGGCGAGCAGCCGCGGGGGCCAGTGCGAGTCGGCGCGGATCCGCCGCAGCGGCCCGGCGAGGACGTCGAGGCGCGCATCTGTCCCGCAGATCACCACGGCGACCGGACGCAACGCGCGCAGCGCGTTGCGGAACCGCCGGTCGGCGAGCCTCGCGGAGAGCAGGAGGACGCGCAGCCCGGCGCGACGGAGCGAGAGCTCGAGCGCCTGCACGTAGACCGCCTCGACCCCGAGCGCCGGCCCGGAGTCGAGCAGCAGCACGCCCTCGTCGCGGCTCGCGGCCGGGGCGAGCCGGCGCGCTCGGTGAAGCCAACCTGTCGCCCAGCGGCACGCGTGCTCGAGCTCGGCCTCCATCCCGGGTCGCTCGGCGGCGACGTCGAGGGCGGGAAGGAGGACCTCGCTCACCGTCCGCTCAACCGACCGCACCGCGAGGCTCTCCTCGAGCTCGCGGTCGGCTCCGACCTCGTCGAAGCGATCGAAGGCGGCCAGCAGCCGCGCCGGCGACGCCGGACCCCGGCCGCGACGGCGGGCGATCTCGATCGCGCTCGAGATGTTCGGCGCCTCGCGCAGCGCCTCGCGCAGCGCCTCGAGCTCGCCGAGCTCGTAGAGCCGGTGGTTGCCCGGCGTGCGCTGCGGGTGCGGATAGCCGAGGCGCCGCTCCCAGCTGCGAAGCGTGCTCGGGCTCACGCCGAGGAGCTCGGCCGCCGCGTTGATCCTGATGCCGCCCATCGTCTCGCTCGCCCGCGCCGGGCGGGCCGTGGGTCAGATCTCAGCATGTTTGGGCAGCCGAGTGCAAGGTCTGCGGCCGTTCGTCAGCGATCTTGCACCGATCCTGCGCAGCCGCGCGGGCCGGTCAGCCGGCCACCTCGACCCCGCTCCCGGCCGCCCGGGCGGCGTAGCTCGCCTGCTCGGCGGCGTCGAGGAGGCGCTCCGGGCTGTCGCCGTGACGGGGGCAACTCGCGACGCCGACCGAGATCGCCACCCGCGGCCCGTCGGCGAGCTGCGCGCTCGCCAGCAGCTCGACGAGCCGTTTGCCGAGCAGCGCGACGCCCAGCGCCTCCTGGTGCGGAGCGACCACGCAGAGCTCGTCGTCGCCGGTCCGGAACGCCTGGTCGATCTCTCGCACCTGGCGGGCGACGACGCGGGCGACAGCCGCCAGCATGCGGTCGCCGGCGCGCCGCCCGTAGGCCTCGTTGACGCGGTCGAGGCCGTCGATGTCGATCAGCGCGATCGAGAACGGGTGGCCGTAGCGCCGCTGCTCCGCGATCAGGATTCGTGCCGATTCCGCGAACTGGGGCGCTCCGGCCAGCCCGGTGAGCGGATCGGGGGCCGCGCCGCCGGTTCGCTCCTCGACCAGCGACCGCGTCACCTCGCCCTGGATCGCCCCGAAGACCTCGGTCAGCCGCCCGACCGCGGTCGACAGCTCGTCGGGGCCGCGTTCCCGCGTCTCGCTGAGCAGGCAGTCGATCAGCAGCCCCTGGAGCGCGGCGAGGTCGCGGGGGATCCGCTCCGGTGCATCGGGGCCGCGGCGCAGGCGCGCGAGGCGCGCGAGGCGGCTCGGCCCGGACCGCTCGAGGGCGCGCTCGGCGGCGCCCGCCGGGCGCTCGAGGATGGCGAGGATCTCGGCGATCAGCGGCGAGGCCTCCCGTGCGACCCAGGCCAGCGGCAGCTCGCCGACCTCGGCCGCGGCGGTGTTCTCGATCAGCCGCACGAGCCACGCCTTAGCGAGCTCGTCCCGATCTTGCGGCCGCGAGCCGGCCGACCCCAGCTCCTCGTGCACTACGCGGCAAGCTAGTCGATCGACCAGTCGGCTCCGCGGGGGCGGGGGACTACCTGCTCTCGGGGGGCTGCTGCGCGCCCCTTTCGGCCGCTGACCTGGAGCATCTCTCAGACCGGCGAGCGACGGTCGAGCCGAATCGCGCAAGACCCGGGAACCGCCTTTCCGGCCCCCCGATGTCGTCATCGGTGGTTGCCATGATGGCGCTCGTGCCCGCCGCGGTCGCCCACCTCCACGTCCACAGCGAGTACTCGCTGCTCGACGGCGCGTGCAAGATCGACGCGATGGCGGCGCGCGCCGCCGAGCTCGGCATGCCAGCCCTCGGGATCACCGACCACGGGGTGATGAACGGCGCCGTCGAGCACTACAAGGCCTGCCGCGCGAACGGCGTCAAGCCGATCCTCGGCCTCGAGGCCTACCTCGTCGACGATCGCCGTGCCGAGGGCCGGGCCGAGCGCAACCACCTCACCCTGCTCGCCGCCTCCGACGCCGGCTTCCGCAACCTCGTCAAGCTCACCTCCGCCGGCTTCCTCGAGGGCTTCCAGCGCGGCAAGGCAAGCGTCGACATGGAAGTGCTCGAGCGTCACGCCGAGGGCGTGATCGCGCTCACCGGGTGCCTGCAGTCGCGCTTCTGCCGCCGCCTCGTCGAGGACCGGCCGGACGACGCCCGCGCACACCTCGACGACCTCGTCCAGGTGTTCGGCGCCGACGACGTCTACTTCGAGATCCAGGAGAACGGGATCGCGGCGCAGGCGAAGGCGAACGAAGGCATCGCCCGCTGCGCCCGCGAGCTCGGCCGGCCGCTGGTCGCGACCGCCGACGTCCACTACCTGCGCCGCGAGGACTACTCGAACCATGCGGCGCTGCTCTGCGTGCAGACGAAGTCGACCCTCGAGCAGCCGAAGCTGACCTTCGACACGAACGAGTTCTTCCTCAAGAGCGCCGAGGAGATGGCCGAGTCGTTCTCCGCCTGGCCGGGAGCGGTCACAACGACGCTCGAGGTCGCCGAGCGATGCCAGCTCGACCTCGAGCTGGGCAATCTGCTGCTGCCGCGGTTCCCGACCCCGGACGGCGAGGAGCCGCCCGAGATGCTGCGCCGACTCGCGTTCGAGGGCCTGCGCCGTCGTTACGGGGACCCGATCCCCGCCGCGGCCTCACGGCGGCTCGAGATGGAGCTCGGGGTGATCGGCGAGATGGGCTTCGAGTCCTACTTCCTGATCGTCTGGGACTTCGTCCGGTTCGCGAAGGAGAGCGGGATCGCGGTCGGTCCCGGCCGCGGATCGGCAGCCGGCTCGATCGTCGCCTACGCGCTCGACATCACCGACATCGACCCGCTCGCCAACGACCTCCTGTTCGAGCGCTTCCTCAACCCGGCCCGCAAGTCGATGCCCGACATCGACATCGACTTCTCGGTCCGCGGGCGCGAGCGGGTGATCCGCTACGTGGCCGAGAAGTACGGGCGTGAGTCGGTCGCCCAGATCATCACCTTCGGCAAGATGGCGCCGCGCGCCGCTACCCGCGACGCCGCCCGCGTGCTCGGCTACGACTACGGCACCGGCGACCGGGTCGCGAAGCTGATCCCGGAGCCGATCATGGGCCGCAGCCCGAGCTTCGACGACTGTCTGCGACCCGGCGAGGAGCTGAAGCGCGCCTACGACTCCGACGCCGACGCGAAGCGGATCCTCGACGTCGCCCGCGGCCTCGAGGGGATCGTCCGCAACAACTCGATTCACGCCGCGGCGGTGGTGATCGCCGATCGGCCCCTCGACGAGATCGTCCCGCTCCAGCTCGCCGAGGACCGCAGCGCCCCGGCGGAGAAGGGCGAGAACGGCAAGCCCCAGCGCGCCTACAAGGTCGTCACCCAGTACTCGATGGGCCCGATCGAGGAGATCGGCCTCCTGAAGATGGACTTTCTCGGCTTGCGCAACCTCGACGTGATCGAGGACGCGGTCGAGATCATCCGCCGCTCGCGCGGGGTCGAGGTCGACATGCAGTCGATTCCGCTCGACGACGCGAAGACCTACGAGATGCTCGCCCGGGGCGACTCGATCGGCGTGTTCCAACTCGAGTCCGAGGGGATGCGCGAGGCGCTTCGGCAGATCCGCCCGTCCGAGTTCAAGGACATCGTCGCGATCGGGGCGCTCTACCGGCCCGGCGCGATGCGGTTCATCGCCGACTACGCCCGCGGCAAGCGCGACCCCTCGTCGGTCACCTACCCCGACGAGCGCCTGCGCTCGATCACCGAGGAGACGTACGGCTGCTGCATCTACCAGGAGCAGCTGATGGAGATCGCCAAGCAGATGGCCGGCTTCAGCCCCGCCGAGGCCGACGACCTGCGCAAGGCGGTCGGAAAGAAGAAGCGCGACCTGATGGCGCGAATGGAGGGGAAGTTCCTCCAGGGGCTCACCGACTCGGGGACGAGCCCGACGGTCGCCCGCGATCTCTGGTCGCTGATGACCGCGGCCGCCGACTATTCGTTCAACAAGTCGCACGCGGCCTGCTACGCGCTGATCGCCTACCGGACCGCGTACCTGAAGGCGAACTACCCCGCCGAGTACATGGCGGCGGTGATCTCCTCGGTGATGTCGACCAAGGACAAGGTCCCGTTCTTCGTCAACCGCTGCGAGGCGATGGGGATCGAGGTCCTGCCGCCCGACGTCAACACGTCCGAGCACGGATTCGTCGTCGCCGGCAACTCGATCCGGTTCGGGCTCGACGCGGTCAAGAACGTCGGCCACGCCGCGGTCGAGGCGATCATCGCCGCGCGCGCGAGCGGTCCGTTCACCTCGATCTGGGACTTCTGCGAGCGGGTCGACGCCCGCGCCGTCAACAAGCGCGCGATCGAGTGCCTGATCAAGTGCGGCGCGCTCGACTCGACCGGCGCCCCGCGCAAGGGCATGCTCGAGGTCCTCGCCCAAGCCCAGGCGAGCGGCCAGCAGGCGCAGGAGGACTCGCGCCGGGGCCAGGGCTCGATCTTCGACCTCGACGGGGGTGGGGTGGGGGAGAGCGCTGAGGCGACGCCGGCACACCGCCCGGTGCCGGCCGATGAGTTCGACCAGCGCGAGCTGCTCCGGCTCGAGAAGGAAACCCTCGGCACCTTCCTCTCCGACCATCCGCTGAGCGAGGTCCGCGACGCGCTCGCGGCGCGCGTCGACTGCTCGCTCGCGGCGGTCGCCGACAAGCAGGACGGCGCCTGGATCACGGTCGGCGGGATCGTCGCCGAGGCGAAGCGGGTGCGGACGCGGAGCGGCGCCTACGTGATGTTCGCCAGCCTCGACGACCTCGAGGGGCGGCTCGAACTGTTCGTCCGCGACGCCGCCTCGGATGCGGCGGCGCCGATCGAGGTCGACCGCATCGTCGTCGTCCGCGGCCGGGTCGACCACAAGGGCCGTGGCGAGATGAGCCTCGTCGTTCACGAGTCGCAGGTCTTCGAGCCCTCCGACGATGAGCTCGCCAAGGCCCGCCGCCTCGTCGAGGCCGGGCGGCAGCCGTTCGTACTCCGGATCGACGCCGCCCGGTTCGCCCCCGGTCTCGTCGACGAGCTCAAGCACGTCTTCGAGAGCTTCCCCGGCGAGACCGACGTCCTGCTCGAGATGCAGACCCGCGACGGAACGCGCCGGCTCCGCTTCGGCCCCGAGTTCCGGATCGCGGCGTCGGCGGCCCTGCGGGCGGAGCTCGATCAGCTGCTCGGTCCGAAGGCGCTCGCGGCGTAGACTTTCCGAATGGCCCTCAAGCAGCGAGGCGAGACCCGAGCCGGCGAGTGTCGGCAGTGCCGGACGTTCTGCGACAAGCTGGTCGAGCCGCGCGGCTGCATCGAGCTCGGCTGCCGGTACTTGTACAGCTACTTCGACCGGGCGTCGGGAGCGCGCTACATGGGGTGCATGCGCAAGGTCTACCGGGCCGAGATCGACGTCGCGATGTTCGAAGCCGCCGAGCTCTCAGGGGGCTTCGGCGGGGTGAAGATGACCGGTGACCCGCTACCCCAGTGCCAGTTCCAGGTCGAGCCGTGCTACGAGGGCGAGGGCCGTGCGTACGAGTGCGTCAACCCGCGCTTCTTCGACTGCACCGACGAGGGGCCCGAGGGCATTCGGGCGTTCGACCTGCGGAACGCGCTCACCTAGGCGTTGGAGGCCGGGCACCTCCGCGAGCGAAGGGGGGAGCCGGTCGGAGCGTCCCCCGAGCTGACCGACATCGATCCGACCGCGCTCGCGGTGCGCTCGCCGTGGCGGTTGTTCTGGCGGCGGTTCCGCGACGACCGGCTGGCGCTGGCGGCGCTCGGATTCGTCGTCCTCCTCGTCGCCGTCGCGGTGTTCGCGCCGGTGGTCACCGCGCTGCTCGGGGCCCCGGCGCCCGATGAGCGCGACACCGGCGCCCTCGACCCCGTGTTCGCGACCCCGACGGGACCCAGCGCCGAGCACTGGTTCGGGGTCGACCAGATCGGCAGGGACGTGCTCAGCCGGACGATCTACGGCGCCCGGGTGTCGCTGATAGTCGCCTTCGCCGCGACCGCGCTCGCGTCGATCGCCGGGATCGTCGCCGGCCTGCTCGCGGGCTACTTTCGCGGCTGGGTCGACGCGGTGATCTCGCGCAGCGTCGACGTCCTGCTCGCGATCCCCTACCTGCTGCTCGCGATCGGGCTTGCCTCGGCATGCACGATCGGCGGCACCGACGGCGAGGGAGGATGCCTCGGGGGGGCGATCCAGCCCGGGATCGGGGTCGTGATCTTCGTCATCGCGTTGACGAGCTGGACCTTCATGGCCCGGATCATCCGCGGCCAGGTGCTGTCGCTGCGCGAGAAGGAGTTCATCGAGGCCGCGCGCGCGACCGGGGCCTCGAACCGCCGGATCCTCGTCGGCGAGCTGCTTCCGAACCTGACCGCGCCGATCACCGTCTACGCGACGATCCTGATCCCGCAGGTGATCCTCTACGAGGCGGCGCTCTCCTACCTCGGCGTCGGGGTGACCGATCAGCCGAGCTGGGGGCAGATGCTCGCCGGTGCGACGCCGGTCTTCAGCGATGCCTGGTGGTACATGCTCTTCCCCGGCCTTGCCCTGCTTCTGACCGTGCTGGCGTTCAACCTAGTCGGTGACGCGATGCAGGATGCGCTCAACCCACGGGCAAGCAGACGCCGGCGAGCCGGAACTGAAGCCTTTCGCGGCCCCCGCCGATGAGAAAGGAGCGATGATGCGATCGATGCTGCGCTGGGCGACGATGGCCGCGGGGATCGTCGCGCTCGCGCTTTCGGGGTGCGGAGGCGACGACGATCGGGCGACGGGCGAGACCGGGATCCCCGATCAGTTCGCTGCGCCGACCGCCCCGCCCGACGACGCCCGGCCCGGAGGCGAGCTGACGGTGATCGCCGCCGACGACATCGACTTCATGGACCCGGGCGCGACCTATTACCAGTTCACCTACATGGTCACCACGGCCGGTCACCGCACGCTGATGGCGTGGCGCCCCGACGACACCGACGCCCCCTCGCCCGATCTCGCCGAAGACGATCCCGCGATCTCCGACGACGGCCTCGTGATCACGTTCGCGATCCGCGAGGGTGTCCGCTTCAGCCCGCCGGTAGACCGCGAGGTGACCGCCGCTGACGTCGAGTACGCGATCGAGCGCGGCCTGCTGCCGGGGGTGGCGAATGGGTACATCCCCGTCTACCTCAGCGACGTCGTCGGCTTCGCCGCCGCCGAGGCGGAGGCCTCCGACGACCCGACAGGCGGCGCCCCCGACATCGCCGGGATCACCGCGGTCGACGACCGAACGCTTCGGATCGAGCTCAAGCGGCCGACGTCGGCGACGGTGATCCAGGCGCTCTCGCTCCCGATCAGCGCACCGGTTCCGGAGGAGTACGCGCGCGAGCACGACGCCGAGAACCCCTCGACCTACGGCGACCTCGTCGCCTTCACCGGCCCCTACATGGTCGCCAACGACGAGGGTGGCGAGTTGACCGGGTATACCCCGGGAAGGGAGATCGAGCTCGTCCGCAACCCGAACTGGGACGGGGAGGCGAGCGGCGACTTCCGGCCGGCTTACCTCGACTCGATCCGGATCGCCGAGGGCTTCGACGACACCGCTTCGGCGTCGCGGCGGATCCTCGGCGGCTCGGGGCAGGTCAACGGCGACATCAGCCCGCCTCCGACCGTGATCCGCGACGCTGCGGAGGACTCCGAGCCGGGCCAGCTCGTCGCCAGCCCGAGCGGCGGCAACCGGTACATCACCCTCAACACGCAGGTGCCGCCGTTCGACGACGTCGACGTCCGCCGGGCGGTGTTCGCGGCCACCGACCGGGTCGCGCTGCGGAACACCCGGGGCGGGGAGCTGATCGGCCCGGTCGCGAGCCACTTCATCCCCCCGGAGATCCCGGGGTTCGAGGAGGCGGGCGGCGTCGCGGGCCCCGACCTCGACTTCGTCGCCACGCCCGAGGGGGACCCCGAGCTCGCCGCCGAGTACATGCGCTCCGCCGGCTTTGAGAGCGGCCGCTGCGAGGGCGATTGCGAGATCTCGGTGATCGGAGACGGCTCCTCGCCGAGCCGGGAGACGACTGAGGTGTTCGTCGACACGCTCGAGCAGCTCGGGTTCGAGCCGCAGACCCGGCACGTCGACTACGACGTGATGCTGACCCGGTTCTGCAACTCGCCCGAGCAGGTGCCGCACGTCTGTCCGAGCATCGGCTGGCTGAAGGACTTCAACGACCCGATCTCGATCCTGCAGCCGACCTTCGACGGCGGGGCGATCAGCGACGCGGGCAACACCAACCTCTCGCTGCTCGATTTCCCCGAGATCAACGACGCGATGGCCGAGGCGGCGCTGATCGACGATCCCGACGAGCGCGCCGAGGCGTGGGGGGGGATCGACACGATGATCGTCGAGCAGGCGCCGGCGATCCCCTACACCTGGGACAACCAGGTCAACATCCGCTCCGACGACGTCGCCGGCGTGATCAACCTCTTCAACGCGAACTGGGACCTCGCCTTCACCTCGATGTCCGGCTAGGCCCACCAGGTGGCGCGGTTCGTCGTCAGGCGCCTGCTCGCGGCACTCGCGCTGCTGGTCGTCGTCTCGGCGGTCGTCTTCGCGATCTTCAACCTCCTCCCGGCGGCCGATCCGGCCGAGCTGCGGGCCGGCAAGCGGGCGTCGCCGGAGCAGATCGAGGAGGTCCGCCAGACGTACGGCCTCGACGACCCGGTCCTAGTCCGGTTCGGCCGCTACATGGCCGGCGTCTTCACGCCGTTCGAGGGTGGCCCCCTGAACCTCGGCACGTCGATCTTCAGCGACAACGAACCGGTGCTCGAGATCGTCCTCGACCGCCTCCCGGCGACGATCTTCCTCGTCGCCGGAGCGGTCGTGCTGTGGATCGGGATCGCGATCCCGGTCGGGGTGATCTCCGCCGTCAGGCGGCGGTCGCTGCTCGACCGGGCGACGATGATCGCGACGCTCGCGTTCATCTCGGCGCCGGTGTTCTGGCTCGGCCTGGTCGCGCTGTACCTGCTCGCCGACGACGTCGGCCTGGTCTCGGTGTTCCCGGGCATCGGCGCCTACAACGACGCCGAGGGCCTGCTCGCCAAGGCGTGGGCGCTGGTATTGCCGTGGACCGTCCTCGCGCTCGCGACCGCGGCGATCTACGCCCGCTACGTGCGCTCGGAGATGATCGACGTGATGGGGGAGGACTACATTCGCACCGCGCGGGCAAAGGGGGTCCCGGAGCGCCAGGTGATCCTCCGCCACGGCCTGCGCAGCGCGATCACCCCGGTGGTGACGCTGCTCGGGCTCGACGTCGGGCTGCTGCTCGCCGGTAACGCGATCCTCACCGAGTCGGTGTTCAACGTCCCCGGGGTCGGGCGCGAGGTCGTCGATGCGATCGGCCGCTCCGACTACGAGCTGATCCAGGGGATCGTCCTCTTCGGCGCCTTCTTCATCATCGCCTTCAACCTGGTCGTCGACGTCCTCTACACCTACCTCGATCCGAGGGTGAGGCGACGATGAACGCGGGGCCGGAGCAGGGGGGAGGTGAGCACAGGACGGCGCGCGATCCCGAGCCGGTGAGCGAGCCGCTGCTCGAGATCCTCGACCTCCGGGTCGGCTTCTCGACCGCCGCCGGGGAGCTCAAGGCCGTCGACGGGCTGTCGCTGGCACTCGATCGCGGCCAAACGCTTGCGCTCGTCGGCGAGTCGGGGTGCGGCAAGAGCGTCACCGCCCTCTCGATCCTCGGTCTCACCCGGTACGAGGGCGGCGAGGTCTCGGGGCGGGTGAAGCTCGGCGGCCGCGACCTGGTCGGGCTCGGGGAGGGGGAGCTGCGCCGGGTCCGCGGCGACGAGATCGGGATCGTCTTCCAGGACCCGCTGACGTCGCTCCATCCGCTGCGGACGATCGGCAGCCAGATCGCCGAGGCTGTCCGGGTCCACCGCACAGTCGGCGCGGGCGCGGCGAGGGCGAGGGCGACGGAGCTCCTCGAGGAGGTCGGGATCCCCGAGCCCGAGCGGCGGCTCGGCGCCTACCCGCACGAGCTCTCGGGCGGGATGCGCCAGCGGGCGATGATCGCGATCGCGCTCGCGAACGAGCCGCGGCTGCTGATCGCCGACGAGCCGACGACCGCGCTCGACGTCACGGTCCAGGCCCAGATCCTCGCCCTGCTCGATCGGCTCCGCCGCGAGCTCGGGATGGCGCTGCTGCTGATAACCCACGACCTCGCCGTGGTCGCCGAGGTCGCCGACGAGGTCGCGGTGATGTACGCGGGAAGGATCGTCGAGCGCGGCCCGGTCGAGCGGGTGTTCGCCGACCCCCAGCACCCGTACACCTGGGGCCTGCTCGGATCCGTGCCCCGGCCGGACCGGCCACCGCCGCCGCGGCTGGCGCAGATCGGCGGGCAGCCGCCGTCGCTCGTCTCGCCTCCCGCGGGGTGCCATTTCCGCCCCCGCTGCCCGCACGAGTTCGGGCGCTGCGTCGAGGTGCCCGGGCTCGATCCCCGCAGCGGCGATTCGCGCCACCTCGACCGCTGCTGGCTCGAGCCGGAGCGCAAGCGCGAGCTGAGGGCGGCCGGCGACGGCAGGATCGGCCTCGAGGCCCGGGGCTGAGCGTGGCCGCGGAGGCGCTGCTCGAGGTCACCGACCTCGTCAAGCACTTCCCGGTCAGGCCGGGAGGCCTGCTCGGTGGCAAGACCGGCCGGGTGCGCGCGGTCGACGGTGTCAGCCTCAGAGTCGCCGAGGGGGAGACGCTGGGCCTGGTCGGCGAGTCGGGGTGCGGGAAGTCGACGCTCTGCCGGACGATGCTCGGGCTGCTCGAGCCGACGTCGGGGTCGGTCCGGTTCCGCGGCCGCGAGATTGCCGGCGCCCCGGCGCGCGAGCTGCGGCCGCTCCGGCGCGAGATGCAGATGGTCTTCCAGGACCCGTACGCGTCGCTCAACCCCCGCAAGCGGATCGGGGAGATCGTCGGCGAGCCGCTCGCCGTGCATGGGATCGGCTCCCGGCGGGAGCGGCGGTCGATCGTCGCCGAGCTCCTCGAGCGGGTCGGCCTCGGCCCCGAGCATGCCGACCGCTACCCGCACGAGTTCTCCGGCGGCCAGCGCCAGCGGATCGGGATCGCCCGCGCGCTGGCGCTCCGGCCGCGACTGATCGTCGCCGACGAGCCGGTCTCGGCGCTCGACGTCTCGATCCAGGCCCAGGTGCTCAACCTGCTCGCTGACCTGCAGGCCGAGCTCGGCCTCACCTATGTCCTCGTCGCCCACGACCTCGGCGTCGTCCGCCAGGCCTGCGACCGGATCGCGGTCATGTACCTCGGCCGCGTCGTCGAGATCGGGCCGGCCGAGGACGTCTACTCGCGCCCGATCCACCCGTACACGCGCTCGCTGCTCGACGCGGCGCCGATCCCCGATCCCGTCGCGAGCCGGGAGCGTGGGGAGGCGCTCGCGGTCGGCGAGCCGGCGAGCGCGGAACGGCCGCCGCCGGGCTGCCGGTTTCACCCCCGGTGCCCGCGGGCGACCGCGGTCTGCACCGGGCTCGAGCCCGGGCTCGCCGATCATGGCGGCGGTCGTCGGGCCGCCTGCCATCACCCGCTCTGAGCCCTGCGGGCCCGGGTCGGCCGGTCGATCAGGAGTGGCGCTTCCGGCGCCGCTTTCGCGCCGCCAGGCCCCGGGACCGGAGGCGCTTCGCGATCGCAACCTGCTCGGCGTCGGCCCCGTGACCGTCGGGGCCCGGGACCTCGAGCAGCGCCGGGAGCCCGTCGAACCGCGGCTCGGAGAGGAACGCCCGCAGCCCGGCGGCGCCGAGCTCGCCCTCGCCGAGGTTCGCGTGATGGTCGCGGTTGCCGCCGAGCGGGATCTTCGAGTCGTTGACGTGCAGGCATCGGAGCCGGTCGAGGCCGATCTTCGCGTCGAGCTCGTCGACGACCTCCGCCAGCCGGTCCGGGGAGCGGATCTCGAAGCCCGATGCGAGCAGGTGGCAGCAGTCGATGCAGACGCCGATTCGCGCCTCGGCGCCCGCGAGGTCGATCAGGTCGGCAAGCTCGTCGAAGTTGCGGCCGAGCGGGCCCTGGGTTCCGGCCGTGTTCTCGAGCAGGACCGGGCAGCGCTCGGACTCGCCGAGCGCCTCGACGATCGCCTTCGCCGCGCGCTTCATCGACGCGTCGTGCGGCTCGCCCTTGCGCGCTCCGGCGTGAAGGACTACGCCTTCGGCGCCGATCCCGTCGCCGACTCGCAACGCGTGGACGAGCGAGGTGAGCGACTTCCGTCGCACCTCGCGCTCCTTCGAGGCACAGTTGATCAGGTAGACGGCGTGGATCAGCGCGGCGCCGATCCCGGAGTCGTCGATCGCGGCCCGGAAGGCGGCGAAGTCGCTCTCCGTATGCTTGGTCGGCCGCCACGCCCGCGGGCTCTGGTGGAAGACCTGGATCGCCTCGCACCCTCGCTCGACCCCGCGGTCGACGGCTTTCGCGAGGCCGCCCGCTGTGGAAACATGCGCGCCGATCAGCATCGTGACGAGTGAGGAAGTGAGAGTCCGGTTCGCGCCGTCCCCGACCGGTGCCCTGCACATCGGCGGCGCGCGCACGGCACTGTACAACTGGCTCGTCGCGAGAAGGGCGGGCGGAGCGTTGGTGCTGCGGATCGAGGACACCGACCGCGATCGCTCGACGTCCGAGAACGTCGAGCAGATCCTCGACGCGCTGCGCTGGCTCGAGCTCGATTGGGACCAGGGGCCGCTGAGCCAGTTCGAGCGCCGCGACCGGCACGCCGAGCGGATCTCCGAGCTTGTCGGCGCCGGCCGCGCGTACCGCGACCCGGCGACCGCCGCCGACGTCAAGCGCTGGAAGGAGCAGCACGGCGGGGCCGGATACCGAGGGACCGAGCGCGACGAGCCCGGCGCAGCGATCCGGCTGCGGGTGCCCGACGACGGTGAGACCGTCGTCGACGACCTGATCCGCGGGCCGGTGCGGTTCCCGAACGAGCACCTCGACGACTTCGTGATCGCGCGCGGCGACGGGACGCCGCTCTATAACCTCGCGGTCGCCGTCGACGACGCCGAGATGGGAATCACCGAAGTGATCCGCGGCGACGATCACCTCTCGAACACTCCGAAGCAGCTCCTCGTGCTCGAGGCGCTCGGCGCAACGCCGCCGCGCTACGCGCACCTGCCGCTGCTCCACGGTCCCGACGGCCGCAAGCTCTCGAAGCGACACGGCGCCGCATCGGTCCAGGAGCTGCGCGACTCCGGGTACATCCCGGCCGCGGTCCGCAACTACCTCGCCCTGCTCGGCTGGGGAACCACCGACGACGAGACGATCCTCTCGACCGACGAGCTCGTCGCGCGGTTCCGGATCGAGCAGGTCGGGAAGTCCTCGGCGATCTTCGACGAGCGCAAGCTGCGGTGGATGAACGGGCGCTACCTGCGGGACGTCGGCCTTAACGATTACGTCGGGCTCGTCGCCGGGGAGCTCCGGCGCTCCGGGCACGAGGACGCCGCCGCCGATTCCGAGCGCCTGCGCGCGGCGTGCGAGATCGCCCAGGAGAAGGCGCAGACGCTGCGCGAGGTCTGGCCGCTGATCCGGTTCGTGTTCGAGCCCCCGGCCGACGATCCCGACGCCTGGGAGCGGGTGATGGGGCCGGAGGCCGCCGAGCGCCTCGCGGCCGCGGCCGAGCTCCTGCGGGACGTCGAGCCGTTCGACGCTCCGACGCTCGAGCGCGAGCTCGGCGGCCTCGTCGAGCGGCTCGGTGTGAAGCCGAAGCAGCTCTACCAGCCGATCCGGGTGGCGATCACGGGGACCACGGTCTCGCCGGGGATCTTCGAGTCACTCGCCGTCCTCGGCCGCGGCGAAGCGATGTCGCGGATCGACGCCGCGCTCGCCCGGCTCGCGGCGGCGTCGCCGGGACGCTGAAGCCCGGGTTCGATCGTCGTGCCGCTGTCGGGCGGCGAGAAGCGGGTCGGTCGGCGGACCGAAGTTAAACCCGCACCCCCGATCTGCCGATCTACAGGGCGAGCCGCCGGCCGGCTGCCGCGCGGGTCAGCCCGACGAGCAATGGCCACGATCGCACCTCCACCTCGCCGCACCGCCCCGGCAGCCGCCCCCTCGCGGGGCGGGCGCCCGATGGGCAGCGGAGGCAAGCGCCTCGCCCTGGCGTTCGAGGCCGTCTCGCGGTTGCCCGCGCTCGCCGAGGCACGGCGCCGGGTGCTCAGCGCCTGCGCGAGCGAGGCAGCCTCGACTGCCGAGCTCGCCGACCTGATCGAGTCGGACGCCGCGCTCGCGATCGTCGTGATGCGCGCGGCGAACGGCGGCTCGCGGTCTTCGCGCCGCGCGGCCGGGGTCGCGGAGGCGATCGAGGCGCTCGAGCCGGGCGGGGTCCGGGCGGCGATCTCGGCGCTCGAGACCTACGACCTCCTCGACCACGCGGGGTCGACCGCCCAGCGTCACGACCGCTTCCGGCGCCACGGCGTCGCCGTCCGCCACGCCGCCGAGCGGATCGCGACCCTGGGGCGGGTCCCCCGCCAGGATCAGATCGCCCTCGCGGCGCTGCTTCACGACGTCGGGCGCCCGGTGCTGGTCCACATGTACGGCGCCGAGCACGGCCCCGACCTCGTCGGCCACTCGCCCGACGACCGTGCCCGTCGCGAGCGGCGCGAGCTCGGCATCGACCACGCCGTCGTCGGCGCGGTGCTGATCCGTCGCTGGGGCTTTCCGGACGAGATCGCGGCCGCGGTCGAGCGCCACCACGCTCCCGGAGCTACCGGCTCGGCGGGCGCCGTCCGCCTCGCTGACCTGCTCGTTCATCACTGCGCCGGCGATCCGGTGCCGGCTGAGATGCTTCGCGCCGCCGCCGACCGGGTCGGGATCGACGACGAGCAGCTTCGCGGCCTGATCTTCGAGTTCCCACACCTCGGCCGGGTCCGCCGGCCGATGGCCGAGCCGTGCCCGCTCTCGGCCCGCGAGGTCGATGCGCTCCGCGGCCTCGCCGAGGGCAAGGTCTACAAGCAGATCGCGCAGGAGCTCGAGCTGTCGGTGAGCACCGTCCGCACCCACCTCCACAACGTCTACCGCAAGATCGGCGCCGTCGACCGCGCCCAAGCGGTGCTCCTCGCCCGCGACCGCGGCTGGATCTAGGGGCCGGCTCGAAGCCCCCGCACGCACGCCTGGCGGCAGCCGCCAGCCGCACGTCCGGGGGCCCGAGACGGCCCTGGGAACACCTACCGGCGGAGCTCCCTATTCGATCAGGCCGGCGCGGAGGGCGATTGCGACCGCGTGGGCGCGGTCGTGGGCGCCGAGACGGGCGAGGGCGGCCTTGGTGTGCGTACGGACGGTCTCGGTGCTGAGGCCGAGGGTGTGGGCGACCTCGGTGGTCGACTGGCCGTCGGCGAGGAGCTGCAGGATCTCGCGCTGGCGCCGGGTCAGCCCGGCGCCGCCGACGCCGCCGGCCGCCGGGTCGACGAACCGCTCGGCATGGGCGGCCGCCTCAACGGCATCGGCGAGCGCCTCAACCGAGGAGCTCTTGGCGACGTAGGCGATCGCGCCGGCCTCGAGCGCCTCGCTCGCCGCGTGGCGCTCCGCGTGGGTGGCGTGGGCGACGATCCCGAGTCCCGGCCGCGCGTCGCGGAGCGCCCGGATCGCCCGCAGCCCGGCGAGCCGGTCGCCGTTGGTGCGCCCGAGCTCGACGATCGCCACATCGAAATCGCCGAGCGAGGTGACGAGGTCGAGGCCGTCGTCCC
Source organism: Solirubrobacterales bacterium (assembly GCA_035461385.1). Lineage (GTDB taxonomy): Bacteria > Actinomycetota > Thermoleophilia > Solirubrobacterales > 70-9 > DATHVI01. The sequence continues at coordinate 4,410 of DATHVI010000160.1, read as the reverse complement.
CGTTCGCCGCCTCCTCGATCTCGTAGCGGTCCGAGAGCAGGCCTCGGATCCCCATCCGCAGGGTGGGGTGACCGTCGATCACCAGGCATCGTCGTTCCTCGCTCACCGTAGTCGCCCCGAGAGGCTTCTTGCCCCGTTCCGGCCACCGCAATCGCGGCATCGAGGCCGCGTCCGGTGGGTTCGCGACCATCCTAACCACGGCTCGCTCGGCGCGGTGCAGTTCGCGGCGCTACGAGCGTGTTTTTCCCGTCTCATGCCCGCGGCGCCCAGCTTCGACCGGACGGTCGGCGATCATGCAGGGGCCGATGATCTCCGTGACCTCGAAATCCCGCTACGCGGTGCTTGCGCTGTCCGAGCTCGCGCGCTCGGGCGGGCGCCCCGTCCCGACCGCCCAGGTGGCCGAGCGCAGGGAGATGCCGGTCCAGTTCCTCGAGCAGCTGTTCGCGACCCTGCGGCGCGACGGCCTGCTCCAGAGCCACCGCGGCGTCAAGGGCGGGTACACGCTCGCCCGGCCAGCGGACGAGATCACCGTGCTCGAGGTCGTCCAGGCGCTCGACGGCAAGGTCGGGGAGGAGGCCGCGGAGGCCGGCGGTATCTGGGCCGAGGGCGTCGAGGCCCTGCGGGAGGTGTTCCGCTCAACGACGATCGCCGACATCGCCCGTCGCGAGGCCGAGCGCGAGGGCTCGAGCATGTACTACATCTGATCGCCCGGCGCTCGGGATGGTCATGGCGGAGCGATATCTCGCCCGGATGCATCCGGCGAAAGGGAATGGAAAGATTGACTTGGGAAGCTCCTGGGGATGAGTTCCGTCGCTGGATGCGTGCTCGTTGTTGATGACGATCCGATCGTCCGCGACGTGCTGGATCGGTACCTGAGCCGGGAGGGCTTCCTGGTCAAATCCGCCGGGGACGGAAAGGCCGCGCTCGAGGCGGTCGAGGCCGGCCGCCCGGACCTGGTGCTCCTGGACCTGATGCTGCCGCGGATCGACGGATTCGAGGTCTTCCGCCATCTGCGCGAGTCCGGGGATCGGCCCGCGGTGATCATGCTCACGGCACGTGGCCAGGAGACCGATCGGGTGATCGGGCTCGAGTCGGGTGCCGACGACTACGTCGCAAAACCCTTCTCGCCGCGCGAGGTCGTCGCCCGGGTCCGCGCCGTCCTGCGGCGCACCAGCCCAGATGAGGGCACTGCCGCAGCGCCGACCAGGATCAAGGTGGGATCCGTCGAGATCGATCCTGGCTCGCGCGAGGCGCAGGTCGACGGCGCCCCGGTCAGTCTGACCCGGCGCGAGTTCGACCTTCTGCGGTTCTTCGCCGAGCACCCGCGGATCGTGTTCAGCCGCCTTCAGCTCCTCGATCAGCTCTGGGACGTCGCCTACGCCGGCGATACGTCGACGGTCACCGTTCACGTTCGCCGCCTGCGCGAGAAGATCGAGGCGGATCCCTCTCAGCCGCGGCGGCTGGTGACGGTATGGGGCGCCGGGTACAGGTTCGACCCGTGAGAACGCTCTCGCCGTCCCTGATCGCGGCTGTCTCCGCCACGCTCGGCGCCGTTCTCGCCCTCATCCTCGGCATCGCACTGCTCGGTTGGGGCAAGGCTGAGGGGCTCATCCTCCCGCTCGCGATCGCGATCGCCGTAACCGTGACCGTCACCGGCCTCGCCGCACGCTGGCTGAGCGCCGCCTCCCTGCGGCTGCGATTCGTATTCGTGGCGGCATTCGCGACCGCGATCGGCCTCGCGAACCTCGGTGCGCTCGTCTGGCTCATGCTCCTAGACGACCACGATGCCGCGCTCGTGGCGGCACTGCTCGCATTCTCGGCGGCGGCCGCGATCGGTGCCGGCCTCGCCGGCGCCTCGACCTCGACCCAGGCGATCGAGCGGCTCTCCGGCACCGCCCGGCGGCTCGCCGACGGCGACCTCGAGGCCCGCGTCGGGGCGGTGGGCGGTGGCCCCGAGCTCGACGCGCTTGGCGCGACGCTCGACGAGATGACCGAGCGGCTCGGTGACTCGCTGCGACGCGAGCGCGCCGCCGAGGCGCAGCGGCGCGATCTGATCATCGCCGTCTCCCATGACCTGCGCACTCCGCTGGCTGGGCTGCGCGCGATGGCCGAGGCGCTTGAGGACGGCATCGTCGACGACTCCGCGACGGTTCGCGTCTACACCGCACGAATCGCGGGCGCCGTAGGCCAGCTCTCAGAGCTGGTCGACGATTTGTTCGAGTTCGTCCAGCTCGATGCCGACGCGATCGAGGCCGAAGCGACGCGAGCTCGCCTCGATGAGGTGGTCAGCGCCGCGGTCGCGGCGTGTGACCTGCAGGCGGCCGAGAAGGGCCTGCGGTTACGCGCCGAACTCGGCGACGCCGCCGCGGCTCCATGCTCGCCGAGGCTCGGCCGGGTGCTTCAGAACCTGCTCCAGAACGCGATCCGGCACACGCCCGCCGACGGCAGCGTGCTGGTCGAGGCCCGACAAGCAGGACGGCGGGTCGAGCTCGCCGTCGAGGACTCCGGCGAGGGCATCGATCCGGAGGCGATCGAACGAGTCTTCGAGCCCTTCTGGCGTGGCGATGCTGCCAGGGCGACCCAGGGGGCGGGCCTCGGGCTGGCGCTATCGAAGCGGATCGTCGAGGCGCTCGGTGGCACCATCGCAGTCGAGTCGCAGCCGGATCGCGGTTCGCGCTTCTCGGTCCGCCTGCCGGTCAGCGTCGACGCGGCAGCGGATACCGGAGCGACGTTGTAGGCAAGATCCCGCCGACGTCGGATCCCGCACTGGCAGGCGTAAGGATGCTGTAACCACGCGGTGCCATGGTGGGGCGCAGGACAACCTCAACCTCATGGAAGGAGCCCATCATGCGCAAGGGGTTGGTTGCTGCCGGCGCTATCACGGCGATGCTCGCGATAGTCCCCGCCAGCGCCGGTGCAGCGCCGCCGGAGCGCGCGGATGACCCATTCGTGTGTCCCGTGCTCACCATTTCCGACAACGCGGTACAGAACTCTGGTCGGTTCAACGCGATCGGAGATGGCACGTACACGTTCGGCCCCGGCAACGCGGGCAGTCAGGACACGTTCAACGGAAACGTGCCCAACATCGCCACGAACGGGGACGGGAACGGCGCCCCCACCCCGAACGGCCACTCATCGCCCGGGGACACCGACTACACCGCGATTTGGAGCGGCAACTAGCCGAGCCGGGCCGCGCCCGCAGACAGAGGGGCGGCTCGCGATTCGCGTGCCGCCCCTTTGCTCCGTCGGCGCCCCGACCGCGAGGCTGAGGAGGAAGCCGCCGAACCGCATGAGCAAGCCACGAAGGCCGCTGGAGCCTCCGAGGTGAACCGCTTGCCGCTCTCACACGGACTTGCGACGCCCGGTAGCGGTGCGTGGCGCACCGAACGCACTCGGCGCGGAAGCGTCAGACCGCCGAACGCGCTTCATCCGCCTTCTGCAACGCCGTGCCCGCGATCCGTTGGAGCGTCTTCGGATCGTCGGATGCCTGGTCCGCGATCTGCCGCAGCGCCGTTTCGAGCACTTGCATCCGTAGGTCGGCAGCGTGCAGCATCTGCACCAGCTCCGCCTTCGTGTAGCGCTTTGTCTCGCCCTTCTTGGTCATCCGCGTCTCGGCGATCCGAGCCCTAGGCCGTTTGCCCGCAGCGGCCATCGCGAAACGGGAACCTCACAAAAACGTCCTCTCCGGGAACTGGCGCATCGCAGACGAACCCTCCGTACGATGACCTCAATCGACGGATAGGGCTGAAGATGGATCTGATCCCGACGCGCCAACTCTCCGACGACGCCCTCGTGGCGGCCGCGGCCGAGGGCGACGAGCGGGCATTCGGAGAGCTCGCCGACCGCCATGGCCACTGGCTGCTGTCCCAGGCCCGGAAGATCACGCCGGACCGGGCCGAGGACGTCGCCGAGGCAGCGCTGATGAACGCCTACCGGTCGCTCCGGAGCGGCACCCGGCCGGCCGACCTCGAGCGCTGGCTGCGCACGATCGTCCGCAACGCGGCGATCACCGCGCAGGAATTCGAGGGTCGGCCCACCGAGACCACCCGGGGCCGGAGTGCTACCGAGGGCTCGCTGCGGATGGCCGTCGACCGAGCCCGGCGGCGGCTGCGGGCGACGGTCCCGGCGCCGTTCCCGTTTCCGGGGCTCGACGTCGCTCGCCGGGCGCTCGCGCGCGTGCGCGACGCAGGACCGGTCGGCGGCGCGGTCGCCGCCGGTGCGGTCGCCGCGACCGTCGCGGCGGTGGCATTCGCCGGTGGCCTCCCCGGTGGGGGCGACGGCGAGCCAGGCGACCTCGCCCTGGCCCAGGTCGAGAGTCCGGGAATCGTCGCCCCGCCGCTCGGCCGCGCCGAGCCGCGCGATGCCGCTGACCGCGGGGGCGCCGACCGGAAGCGGTCGCGGCGAGGCGAC
>DATHVI010000159.1:0-8436 GCA_035461385.1 Solirubrobacterales bacterium | reverse complement strand
CGATCGCGGCTCCCCCGCCGCGCCGCTGCTGGCGAAGATCGCGCGGGCGGCCGCGGAGGCGCCGGTCATCGTCGTCAGGCACGGGATCCCGTGCCGGACCGCGGCGCTGCGGATCTCGTAGCCGTCCGAGCGCGCGCCGCTTCCGGTCGGCGTGTTGATCACCAGGTCGACGTCGCCGTTGCGGATGTAGTCGACGACGTGCGGCGAGCCCTCGGCGATCTTGTTGATCGCCCGCACCGGGATGCCCATCCGCGAGATCGCCTGCGCCGTGCCGCGGGTGGCGATGATCTCGAAGCCGACGTCGTGGAAGCGGGCCGCGAGCTGCGTCGCCGCGGGCTTGTCGGTGTCGGTGACGGTGATGAACACGGTCCCCTCCGACGGGAGCCCGACCCCGGCCGCGGCCTGCGCCTTGCCGAACGCGGTCGGGAAGTCGGCGGCGATGCCCATCACCTCGCCGGTCGACTTCATCTCCGGCCCGAGCACCGAGTCGGCGCCGGCGAAGCGCGAGAACGGCAGCACCGCCTCCTTGACCGAGACGTGCTCGATCGGCGGCTCGGGGAGCTCGATCTCGGCCAGCCGCCCGCCGAGCATCAGCCGACAGGCGAGCTTGGCGAGCGGCAGCCCGATCGCCTTCGAGACGAACGGCACCGTCCGCGAGGCGCGGGGGTTTGCCTCGATCACGTAGAGCTCGCCGCCGGCGATCGCGTACTGGATGTTGATCAGGCCGACGACTCCGAGCTCGAGCGCGAGCCGCGTCGTCGTCGCCTCGATCTCGGCGATCATCTCCTCGCCGAGGCTGAGCGGCGGGATCACGCACGCCGAATCGCCCGAGTGGATGCCCGCCTCCTCGACGTGCTGCATCACCGCGGCGACGTAGCAGTCGGTCCCGTCGCAGAGCGCGTCGACGTCGACCTCGATCGCGTCCTCGAGGAAGCGGTCGAGCAGCAGCGGGTGCTCCTGGTCGGCCTTCACGTTCTGGGCGAGGTAGGCGGCGAGGCCTTGATCCGAGTAGCAGATCTCCATCGCCCGGCCGCCGAGCACGTAGGAGGGGCGGACGAGGAGCGGGAAGCCGACCTCCCCGGCGATCGACACCGCCTCCTCGGCCGAGTGCGCGGTGCCGTACGGCGGGTGCGAGACCTCGAGCCGGCGCAGCAACGCCCCGAACCTGCCCCGGTCCTCGGCGAGGTCGATCGCGTCGACCGGCGTGCCGAGCAGCGGGACGCCGGCCTGCTCGAGCGCTCGCGCGAGCCGCAGCGGAGTCTGGCCGCCGAACTGGACGATCACCCCCTCGGGCTGCTCGATCTCGCAGACCGCGAGCACGTCGTCGACGGTCAACGGCTCGAAGTAGAGCCGGTCGGAGGTGTCGTAGTCGGTCGACACGGTCTCCGGGTTGCAGTTGACGATCACCGCGTCGCGCCCCGACTCCCGCACGCACATCGCGGCGTGGACGCAGCAGTAGTCGAACTCGATCCCCTGCCCGATCCGGTTCGGACCCGAGCCGAGGATGATCACCGACGCCCGCTCACCGCGCCTCACCTCCCCGGCCAGGAACCTGTGGCTGGAAGCAGGGTCCTCCTCAGACCCCGTCGTCCCCGGACGCGACGCGGAGGAGGCGACGGGCGTTCGTTCGTGCGCGGAGTAGTAGTACGGGGTCCGGGCCTCGAACTCGGCCGCGCAGGTGTCGACCGCGCGGAACGCGCGATCGAGCTCCGCGGTCCCGTCGCCTTCCGTCGCGAGCTCGCGGAGCTCGGCCAGGAACCATGGGTCGACGAGCGTCCGGCGGGCGACCTCGTCGGCATCGATCCCGCGGCGGAACGCCTCGAGCACGAGGTCGTAGCGGTCGGGGCTCGGCGTCTCGAGCCGGGTGAGCAGCTCGGCGGTGTCCTCGGGCGGCTCGGGCGCCGAGTCGAGCTCGCGCGAGCGCATCGCCTTCGCGAACGACTCGCGGAACGTCCGCCCGATCGCCATCGCCTCGCCGACCGACTTCATGTGGGTCGTGAGCGAGCCCTCCGCACCCGGGAACTTCTCGAACGCGAACCGCGGCATCTTCGTCACCACGTAGTCGATCGTCGGCTCGAACGACGCCGGCGTGACGCCGGTGATGTCGTTCGGGATCTCCTCGAGCGCGTAGCCGACCGCGAGCTTGGCGGCGATCTTCGCGATCGGGAACCCGGTCGCCTTCGACGCGAGCGCCGACGAGCGCGAGACGCGGGGGTTCATCTCGATCACGACGATCTCCCCGCTCTCGGGGTGGACCGCGAACTGGATGTTCGAGCCGCCGGTCTCAACGCCGACCGCCCGGATCACCCGCAACGCCTGGTCTCGGAGCTGCTGGTAGAGGTCGTCGGTGAGCGTCTGGGCCGGGGCGACGGTGACGCTGTCGCCGGTGTGGACCCCCATCGGGTCGACGTTCTCGATCGAGCAGATGACGACGACGTTGTCGTTGCGGTCGCGCATCAGCTCGAGCTCGAACTCCCCCCAGCCGATCACCGACTCCTCGACCAGCACCTGGTTGATCGGGCTCGCGGCAAGCCCCTCGGAGATCACCTGGGCGAGCTCGGTCGCGGTGCGGCCGACCCCGCCGCCCTCGCCGCCGAGGGTGAACGCCGGGCGGACGATCGCCGGCAGGGCGATCTCGCCGGCTGCGAGTGCGCGCTCGGCGTTGGCGACCGACTCGACGATTCGCGACCACGGGACGCGCAGTCCGGCCCTCTGCATCGTCCGCCTGAAGGCGTCGCGATCCTCGGCGCGGTGGATCGCCTCGTAGTCGGCGCCGATCAGCTCGACCCCGTGGCGCTCGAGCGTGCCGTCGTCGTGGAGGGCCTTGGCGAGGTTGAGCGCGGTCTGCCCGCCGAGGGTCGGCAGCAGCGCGTCAGGCCGCTCGCGGTCGATGATCGCCGCCACCGCCTCGGGGATCAGCGGCTCGACGTAGGTGCGGTCGGCGAACTCCGGGTCGGTCATGATCGTCGCCGGGTTCGAGTTCACGAGCACGACCTCGTAGCCCTCGGCGCGGAGGACCTTGCAGGCCTGCACCCCGGAGTAGTCGAACTCGGCCGCCTGGCCGATCACGATCGGCCCCGAGCCGATCAGCAGGATTCGGTGGATGTCGTCGCGCCTGGGCAAGTCAGCCGGTCCCGGCCTTGGCGAGGTCCAAGAAGCGGTCGAAGAGGTAGCGGGCGTCGTGGGGGCCCGGCCCGGCCTCGGGGTGGTACTGGACGGTGCACGCGGAGACGTCGCGCAACGCGAGGCCCTCGACCGTACGGTCGTAGAGGTTGATGTGGGTGAGCTCGGCGGCGCCGAAGTCGGTCTCCCAGCGGACCGGCTCGTCGGCCTCGATCCGCTCGCCGCCGTCGGGAGGCCGGACCGCGAAGCCGTGGTTCTGCGAGGTGATGTCGATCCGCCCCGAGGCGAGGTCCTTGACCGGGTGGTTGGCGCCGCGATGGCCGAAGCGGAGCTTGAAGGTCTCGAGCCCGACCGCCCGGCAGAGCAGCTGGTGCCCGAGGCAGATCCCGACCAGCGGACGCTTGCCGACGAGCTCGCGCACGGTGCCGACGACGTAGCCGAGCGCCGCGGGATCGCCCGGTCCGTTGGCGAGGAACACGAGGTCGGGCTCGCGGTCGAGGATCTCGGACGCGGGCGTCGTGCACGGCACCAGCGTCAGCCGGCAGTCGCGGTCGCGGAACTGGCGCACGATCGACTGCTTGATCCCCGTGTCGAGGGCGACGATGTGCGGGCCCGCCCCGGGAATCTCGATCGGCTCCTCAGGGGTCACCGTCCGCGCGAGGTCGGCGCCCTCCATCGACGGCTCGGCCGCGATCCGCTCGCGGGCGTCCGGCTCGGGCGTCGACGCGGCGAAGACCCCGCCCCGCATCGCCCCGCGGTCGCGGATATGGCGGACGAGCGCCCGGGTGTCGACACCCGAGATCGCCGCGACCCCGCAGTCGCGCAGCCAGTCGAGCCAGCCGGCCTCGGCATCGGCAGGTATTCCGGTGAGGGGCCTGTGCCCCGAAACTGGCATGTCAGGCGGCGAAGCCGCCGCAGGAGATGCTTCGCGGTTTTTCGCGTCGCGCATGATCGCAGCGCGGGCGTGGACCCGTTCCGACTCCATCGCCCGCGCCGAGACGCCGTAGTTGCCGACGAGCGGGTAGGTGAAGGTGATCAGCTGGCCGGCGTATGAGGGGTCGGTGACCGCCTCCTGGTAGCCGGTGATCGCGGTGTTGAAGACGACCTCGCCGGCAACCTCGGTCCCGGCGCCGCAGAGCTCGCCGTCGAACCTGGTCCCGTCCTCGAGCAGCACGTATCCGCCGGCCGCGCTCACGGACCCTGGATCGCGCTTCGCCCGGGGATCACCTCTCCCCTGTCCCGGCTCCGCGCTCACGGATTCGGGGCGTAGTCGAGGATCAGCTTCTGGACCGTCTTGAACTCGTCGGTCCCGGCGCGGCCGAGGAGCTCGAATAGCGCCGTCTCGACGCTCGTCACCACCGCCCCGGCCCGCTCGGCCTTGGCGATGCCGACGTCGCGGTTCGAGTCGAACCGCGAGGCGACGGCGTCGGCCGGAACGTGGACCTCGACCCCGTCATCGATCAGTCCGAGCACCGTCTGGTTCACGCACACATGCGCCTCGATCCCGCAGACGATCGCCTGGTCGCGGCCATCGAGGTCGAAGCCGTCGGCGTCGGCGGCCGAGAAGCAGACCTTCTCGATCGGCGCGGTCTCCGGCGGGAGGCGCTCGGCGACCTCCTCGACCGTTCGCCCGAGCCCCTTCGGGTACTGCTCGGTGACGACGATCGGCACCCCGGTCGCCTCGGCGCCGGAGATCAGGGTCGCGACCGCGCGAGCGACCTCGCCGAAGCGCGGCACCGCCTTGCGGAAGGCCTCCTGGACGTCGACGACGACGAGCGCGGCGCGGTCGGCGTCGAGCTTGCCCGCGGCCACTTCAGGCCACTCCCATCGCGAAGCTCCGCTGGCGGTATGCGACCCGGCCGCCGGCGACCGTCATCAGCACCCGCCCGAGCAGTCGCCGGCCCTCGAAGCAGGAGTTTCGCGAGCGGCTCTCCCAGCCCTCGGCGCCCGCCTCCCACTCGGCCTCGAGGTCGACGAGGACGAGGTTCGCCTCGCTCCCCGGAGCAAGGCTCGGCGGCTCGAACCCGAGCGCCGGGGCGCCGGCGCTGAGCCGCTCGACCGTCGTCGCGAGGTCGAGCAGGCCGGGGACGACGAGCTCGGTGTAGATCGCCGAGAACGCGGTCTCGAGGCCGATCACGCCCATCGCCGCCTGCTCGAACGGGACCTCCTTCTCCTCGCTCGCGTGGGGCGCGTGGTCGGTCGCGACGCAGTCGATCGTCCCCGCCCGCAGCCCGTCGATCAGCGCCCGGCGGTCGTCCTCGGAGCGAAGCGGCGGGTTCATCTTGAACCGCGAGTCGAGGCTCATCACCGCCTCGTCGGTGAGCGTCAGGTGGTGGGGGGTCACCTCGCAGGTGAGCCGCGCGCCCGCGGCCTTCGCCGCCGCGACCGCGGCGACCGACTGGCCGGCCGAGAGGTGCTGGACGTGGATCCGCGCCTGCTGGTCGATCGCGAGCGCGGCGTCGCGGTCGACCGCGGTCGACTCGGAGACCGACGGGATCCCCGCCATCCCGAGCAGCGCCGAGACCTCCCCCTCGTGCATCACCCCGTCGCCGGAGAGCTCCGGGTCCTCCTCGTGGAGCGCGATCGGCAGCCCGGCCAGCCGCTGGTACTGGAGCGCCCGTTGCAGCACGCGGGCGCTCGCGACCGGGAGCCCGTCGTCGGAGAAAGCGACCGCGCCGGCGTCGGCGAGCTCCGCCATCTCGGTCAGCTCCTCGCCCGCCATCCCGCGGGTGACACAGGCGACGAAGCCGGCGGGCACCGCGGCGTCCGAGCGGGCGCGCTCGCGCAGCGCGGCGATCGCCCCGGCGTCGTCGACCGGGGGCTCGGTGTTCGCCAGCGCGACGACGCCGCAGTAGCCGCCCGCGGCGGCCGCCCGCGTGCCGGTCTCGATCTCCTCCTCCGCCTCTCCGCCGGGCGTTCGCAGGTGGACGTGCGGGTCGAAGAAGGCGGGAAGCACCGTCAGCCCCTCGGCGTCGACCACCTCCGCGTCCGCCTCGTCGGCGGTGCCGGGCTCGGCGAGCTCGGCGACGGCGCCGTCGCGGACGACGACGTCGCGGACGGCGTCGATCTCCGCCCGGGGATCGAAGACGGTGGCGCGGCGCAGGAGCAGGCTCCCCGGTCCGGGATCGCCTCCGCCTCGCCAGTCGAGGCTCGAGATCGCCCGCATCAGGCGGGCTCTCCGATCGGCGTCGGCTCGGCGACGTCGCCGCCGGCGCTGCCGGACCCGGTCGGCTCGCGTCCGGCGAGGAGCTCGTAGAGGATCGCCATCCGGACCACGAGGCCGCTCGCCACCTGGGCGGCGATCAGCGAGCTGGGGCCGTCGATCACCTCGGCCGCGAGCTCGACTCCGCGGTTCACCGGCCCCGGGTGCATCAGCAGCTGGCGCGGGCCGAGGCGGCGACCGTCGATCTGGTAGCGGGCCGCGTACTCGCGCAGCGACGGGACGAACGACTCGCTCATCCGCTCGCGCTGCATCCGCAGGGCGTAGACGACGTCGGCCTCGCCGAGGCGCTCGAGGTCGTAGGCGATCTCGCAGTCGAGCGCCGCGGCGGCGCCCCGGGGCAGCAGCGTCGGCGGCCCGCAGAGGGTGACCTCGGCGCCCATCAGCCGGAACGCGAGCGTGCACGAGCGCGCTACCCGGCTGTGGAGGACGTCGCCGACGATCCAGATCCGCCTGCCCTCCAGCGACCCGAGCCGCGACCGCAGCGTGTAGACGTCGAGCAGCGCCTGGCTCGGGTGCTCGTGCTTGCCGTCGCCGGCATTGATCACGGCGGCGTCGGTCCAGCGGGTGACGAGGGCGGCCGCCCCGGCGTAGGGCGAGCGGATCACGATCGCCTCGGGGCCGTAGGCGGAAAGCGTCGCGATTGTGTCCTTGAGCGACTCGCCCTTGTCGACCGACGAGCCAGCCGCCTTGATCGAGACGACGTCGGCCGACAGCCGCTTGGCGGCGAGGTCGAACGACGAGCTCGTCCGCGTGCTCGCCTCGTAGAAGAGGTTGACGATCGTCCGGCCGCGCAGCGCCGGGACCTTCTTGATGTCGCGCCTGCCGACCTCGGCGAAGCTCTCCGCGCGCGCCATGATCCGCTCGATGTCGGCGCGGTCGAGGCCGGCGATCCCGAGCAGGTGCTTCATCGCCGCCCCTCCCTCGCCCCGGTTCCCGCCGCCGCCCGGCGGCCGGGGCCGATCGTCACCTCGTCGACGCCGTCGACCTCCTCGAGGCGGACGTTGACCCGCTCCTCGCGGGCCGTCGGCAGGTTCTTGCCGACGTAGTCGGGGCGGATCGGCAGCTCGCGGTGCCCGCGATCGGCGAGCACGGCGAGCTGGACCTTCGCCGGCCGGCCGTAGTCGAACAGCGCGTCGATCGCCGCCCGGGCGGTGCGGCCGGTGAACAGGACGTCGTCGACGAGGACCACCGTCCGCCCCGCGAGGTCGAAGTCGAGGTGGGAGGAGTGGACGACCGGCTGGGCGCCGGGCTCGCGCGCCTCGAGGTCGTCGCGGTAGAAGGCGATGTCGAGGTCGCCGAGCGGCACCTCGGTGCCGGAGAGCTCCCCGACCAGGGCGTGAAGGCGGCGGCAGAGGACCGCGCCGCGGGTGTGGATGCCGACCAGCGCCAACTCGCTGGCCTCACCGTCCTTCTCGACGATCTCGTGGGCGATCCGGACAAGCGTCCGCCGTAGATCGTCGTGATCGAGCACGACCTTCTCGTCGCTCACTTCGCGCTCCTTCCTGGCCTCGCGGGACCCGGGGAAAGGGGCTTGCGTAGCCAGCGTAGCAGCGGGCGCCGACCCCTCCCGGCTCTGATCCCGCATCGTGCGGAACCTCGGCGCCCCTCGCAGTCTGATTGGCTTCAGGTCCGTGAAGCGGGCCGTCCAGGAGGCGATCGAGCGTCACCGGCGCGCCGGGCGAGAGTTCGACGCCGGCGGCGTGCCCAGCTTCGTCCGCGAGCAAGGGACCGGTGAGCCCGTCGTGCTGGTCCACGGGGTTCCGACGAGCAGCTACATGTATCGCAAGCTGCTCGAGCCGCTGGCGGCCGGCGGGCTGAAGGCCGTCGCCTTTGACTTCCCGGGCCTCGGCTTGGCGGCCCGACCCGAGGCCTTCGACTACAGCTGGTCCGGCTTGGCTCGGTGGACGGGCGAGGCGCTCGACGCGCTCGGGATCGAGCGCTGCCACCTCGTCGTCCACGACATCGGGGGCCCGATCGGCTTTGAGTGGGCGATCAGGCACCCCAACCGGGTCGGGTCGATCACGGCGCTCAACACGCTGGTCGACGTCTCCGCCTTCCACCGGCCCTGGAGCATGCGTCCCTTCTCGATC
>DATHVI010000158.1:0-12324 GCA_035461385.1 Solirubrobacterales bacterium | reverse complement strand
CCCCCCCCCCCCCCCCGCCGCGGCCGTCCCGCGCCCCCCCGCGCCCCCGGCCCCTCGCCCCACCCCCACACCCCCCCCCCCCCCCCCCCCCCCCCCCCCCCCCCCACCCCCCGGGGGCGCCCCCCCCCCCCCCCCACTTCTTGATCTGCTCCCGCGTCCGGGGGCGACGGGCTAGGCTCGCGCCGTTGGCACTCAGCGAACCCGCCCTGCTCCCGCGTCCGGGCGTGGCGGGCTAGGGCTCGCGCCGTTGGCACTCGGCAGACTCGCCCTGCGCTGCGTCCGGGGGCGACGGGTTAGGGCTCGCGCCGTTGGCACTCAGCGGGCTCGCCGGTTGCTGGTCCTGGCTGGCAGAATCGGCTGCCGCGTGAGGGGATCGATCGAGTCAGCGGGGGCGGTGCGGTTGCACTCGCTCGAGGCGGGGCCGGGGAGGCTTTCGGCCAGCGTCTCGGTTGCCGGGAGCGACCACCGAGTGCGCTACGAAGTGCCGGGCCACGAGCCGGTCGAGCGCTACGAGCCGCTGCTGGTCGCGGCGCTGCCGGTCGCGATGGCGCTGGGGGCGCCGATCGAGGTCGCGGGGCCGGTGTCGCCGCGGCTGATCGCCGGGCTCTCGACCGCGAAGCGCGTCCTCGACGGTTGGTTCGAGGATCTCGATCCAGTCGGGATCAAGGCGCCGCTCGAGCCGCCCCCGGCCGCCCCCGACCGTGGCGTCGCCTGCTTCTTCACCGCCGGCCTCGACAGCTTCCACACCGCCCTCACCCACCGCGACCGGCTCGATGCGCTCGTCTTCGTCCACGGCTTCGACGTCCCGCTCGACGACCCGCCCCACCGCGAGCGCGTCGCCGCCGTCGTTCGCCGCGCCGCCGACGGCCTCGGCTTGCCCCTGGTCGAGGTCGAGACCGACCTTCGTGACCTCTCGAACCCCCACTGCCGCTGGGGCGAGGAGTACCACGGCGCCGCGCTCGCGAGCGTCGCCCATGTGCTCTCGGACCGCTTCCGCGAGCTGCTCGTCGCCGCGAGCTCGCCGTTGAGCCGCCTGCACGTCTGGGGCTCGCACCCGGCGCTCGACCCGTGGTGGAGCAGCGAGGCGGTCGAGCTCGTCCACGACGGCGCGGTGACCCGGGTCGAGAAGCTGAGCGTGATCCGCGACTCCGAGGTCGCGCTTGCGAACCTCCGGGTCTGCTTTCAGGTCGGCGCCGACCAGCTCAACTGCGGCCGCTGCGAGAAGTGCCTGCGGACGATGGTCGGGCTGCGGATCGTCGGCGCGCTCGAGCGCTGCCCGACGCTCCCCGACGAAGTCCCGCTCGACGAGCTCGCCCGCAGGCCGGTCGGCGAGGACTACCTGATCGACCGCGCGCGTGAGAACCTCGCCGCCGCCGAGCAGGTCGGCGATGCCGATCTCGCGGCGGCGCTGCGGGAGATGATCCGCAACGGCCCGCGGCGGGCGGCGGTCCGCCGCGGCGGCGAGTCGGTGCGGCGAGGGCTGCGCCGGCGAACGCGACCGCTGCGGCGCGGGGTTCGGCGGAGCCGGCGGGCGGGAGCCCGGAGGCTGCGGCGGCTGCGGAGGCGGGCTCGCCGACGCCGCTGAAAGCCGGCGGCGCGATCAGCCGGAGCGCTCGCCGCTGACGGCGCGGTCCCCGAGCCAGCGCTCGAAGATCTCGTCGGCCTCGGCGAGCGGCACCGCCGCGACCTCGCGCGACTCCGGCATCGCGGCGACCGCGTCGAGGGTCTTGAGCGCGTTTCCGGTCACCGCCGCAACCACCCGGTCGCCGCGGGCGATCGTGCCGTTCTCGCGCAGGGCGGCGACGGCGGCGATCGAGGTCCCGCCGGCGGGCTCGACGAGGATCCCCTCGGTCTCGGCGAGCAGCGCCATCGCCCGCAGGATCTCCTCGTCGGTCACCGCGGCGGCCGACCCGCCGACCGAGCGGATCTCGTGGGCGGCGATCCCGCCCTCGCTCGGCGCGCCGATCGCGATCGAGTCGGCGAACGTCTCGGGAACGCAGGGCTCGATCTCATCGGCGCCGGCGAGGATCGCGCGCGCTACCGGGGCGCAGCCGGCCGCCTGCGCGGCGTGGACACGCGTCGGGTTGCCCTCGGTGAGCCGCACCTGGTCGAGCTCCCAGAAGCCCTTCACCACCTTGCGGATCAGGGTCGTCCCGGCGACCGGGACGATGCAGTGGTCGGGCGGGCGCCAGTCGAGCTGCTCGGCGATCTCGTAGGCGAGCGTCTTCGCCCCCTCGGCGTAATACGGGCGGAGGTTGATGTTCACGAACGGGACCCCTGTCTCGAGCGCCAGCCGCCGGCAGACCGCGTTGACCTCGTCGTAGGTCCCGTCGAGGCGGATGATCCGCTGGCCGTAGGCGCCGGTGCTGGTGATCTTCGCCTGGTCGACCTGGCGCGGGTAGAAGATCGTCGCGTCGATCCCGACCCGGGAGGCGATCGCAGCGACCGAGCTGCCGACGTTCCCGGTCGAGACGCAGCCGATTCGCCGCTCGCCGCTCTCGAGCGCCCGCTGCATCGCGACCGAGACGACCCGGTCCTTGTAGGAGAGGGTCGGGAAGAGCACGGTGTCGTTCTTGATCCAGAGGTCGTCGAGCCCGAGCCGGCGGCCGAGCCGCTCGGCGCGGATCAGGGGCGAGAACCCGGTGTCGACGCCGATCCGGTCGCCGGGCTCGACCGGGAGTAGCTCGGCGAGGCGCCAGAGGTTGCGAGGGCGCTCGGCGAGCGGGCGCTCGCGCAGCGCAACCCGCACCGACTCGTACTCGTAGAGCGCGTTGAGCGGCTTCGAGCAACGCTCGCAGACGGCGGCGAACGGAAGCTCGCGGTAGACCGCGTTGCAGAGCGAGCAGGTGAACGCGCGGAGCGCGGATGACGACGCCATCGACTCCATCGTAGTCGCCTCGATCGGCGGATCGCGCGGAAACGACCCGGGCCCTCAGGCGACCGGCTCGGGCTCGCGCGCGGCCTTGAGCGCCTCGGCGAGCCCGAGCGTCGATGCGAGCCGCTCGGCGGGGTCGTCGTCGACCCGGACCGACAGGGTCCGCGATCGCCGCTCGTACATCGCCTCCGGCATCTGCTCGCGCAGCCGGCCGACCGCCTCCGCGTCGAGCTCGATCGGGGTCACCGAGAGCCGCCCGCCCCGGACCTCGATCGTCCGCGCGCCGGCGGTGCCGAGCTCGATCCGCGCGCGCTGAAGGTCGAGCAGGTTCGTGACCGGGTCCGGGACCGGGCCGAAGCGGTCGCGCAGCTCGTCGGCGAGCGCCCGCAGCTCGCCCGGCTCGCGGGCGGCGGCGATCCGCCGGTGGATGTCGATCTTCGCCGCCTCGAACGGGACGTAGTCGCTCGGCAGGTAGGCGTCGACGTCGACGTCGATGCGGACCTGGGCATCGTCGGAGAGCCCGGCCCCGTCCTCGTCGCCGCGCCCGGCGCGCAGCGCGGTCACCGCCTCGTCGAGCAGGGAGACGTAGAGCTCGAACCCGATCGCGGCGACGTGGCCGGACTGCTCGTCGCCGAGCAGGTCGCCGGCGCCGCGAATCTCGAGGTCGCGCATCGCGATCGCGAACCCAGAGCCGAGCTCGGTGTGGTCGGCGAGCGTCGCCAGCCGCGCGCCGGCCTCCGACGTCATTGCGCGCTCGGACGGATAGAGCATGTAGGCGAACGCGCGCTCGCGCGAGCGCCCGACCCGGCCGCGGATCTGGTAGGCCTGGGCGAGCCCGAGGTGGTCGGCGCGCTCGGCGATCAGGGTGTTCGCCTGCGGGATGTCGAGGCCCGACTCGATGATCGTCGTCGCCACCAGGCAGTCGGCATCACCGCGCAGGAACGAGAGCATCGTCTCCTCGAGCTCGCGCTCCTCCATCTGTCCGTGGGCGACCGCGAACCGGACCCCGGGGCAGAGGCCGCGCAGGCGCTCGGCGGCCTCGTCGATCGTTTCGACCCGGTTGTGGAGGTAGAAGGTCTGGCCGCCGCGGGCGGTCTCGCGCTCGATCGCCCGCTTGACCAGCTCGTCGTCGTAGGGGCCGACGTAGGTACGGACCGGGTGCCGCCCCTCGGGCGGGGTCTCGATCACCGAGATGTCGCGGAGGCCGGCCAGCGACATCTGGAGCGTGCGCGGGATCGGGGTCGCCGACAGCGACAGCACGTCGACGCGCAGCTTGAGCTGGCGCAGGAGCTCCTTCTGGCGGACCCCGAACCGCTGCTCCTCGTCGACGATCAAGAGGCCGAGGTCCTTCGCCCGGACGTCCCGCGAGAGCAGCCGGTGGGTCCCGATCAGGACGTCGAGCCTGCCGTCGGCGAACCGCGCGAGGGCGGCGCGGACCTCGGCCGGCCTGCGAAGCCGCGAGACCATCTCGATCTCGATCGGGAAGTCGCGCAGGCGCTCGCGGAAGGTGCCGAGGTGCTGCTGGGCGAGGATCGTCGTCGGGACGAGGATCATCACCTGCTTGCCCTCCGAGACGGCCTTGTGGGCGGCGCGCAGCGCGACCTCGGTCTTGCCGTAGCCGACGTCACCGCAGATCAGCCGGTCCATCGGGCGCTCGGACTCCATGTCCGCCTTCACCGCCTCGATCGCGTCGAGCTGGTCTGCGGTCTCGCGGTAGGGGAACGCCTGCTCGAGCTTGAGCTGCCACTCGCCGTCGGGGGGATAGGCGTAGCCGCGGCGGACCTGGCGCTCGGCGTAGAGGTTCAGCAGGTCGCCGGCGAGCGCGCGCGCGGCGCGGCGGGCGCGAGCCTTGACGGCCTCCCAGCGCTTCGAACCGAGCGCCGATAGCTGCGGCTCCTCGCCTCCCGCGCCGAGGTAGCGGGTGATCTTCGCGAGCTGGTCGGTGGGCGCGAAGACGCGGTCCTCGCCGCGATAGGTGAGCTCGAGGTAGTCGCGGGTCACCCCCGCCACCGTCTTCGTCTCGAACCCCGCGAAGCGGGCGATCCCGTGGTCCTCGTGGACGACGTAGTCGCCGACGCGAAGGTTGGCGAAGGTCGCGAGGCCCCCACGCGCCGGCGCCGGGGCCGCGGCCCGGCGGCGGTGTACGAGCCGCCGGAACGGGATCACCGCGAGCCGCAGCTCGGGGGAGATGAAGCCGTCGGCGAGCGGAGACACCGCAAACATCAGGCTGCCGCCCGAATCACCGGACGACCGTCCCTTCGCAGACCCCGGCGCCCCCGGACGCGGAGCGGAGGAGGTGCCGAGCTTAGGCTCAAGGCGATCGAGTGAGTAGCGGGTCCGCTCGGCGGCGCCACGGTGCTCGAAGGTGACGACGACCCGGTAGCCCGAAGCCAGCTCGCGCTCGAGCTGGCCTTCGGCCTCGGCCACGCTGCGCGCCGCGGACGCCGGCGCCTGGGCGCGGAAGGTGGAGACACCGTCGTCCGCGTCCTCCGAGCCGGCCCGGTGGAGCGTCAGCAGCGCCCGTGCGCGCAGCGGCTCGGACACGTTCACGTAGAGGTGGCCGGCGTCGGCGTCGCCCATCGCCGTGGTCACGTCCTGCCAGTGGTCGCGCAGCGCCGGCTCGTGCTCGTCGGCGTCGGCGATCATCACCGCGGCCCCCTCGCCGATCAGGTCGAGCGGAGCGATGAAGCGGTCGATCGGGAGCAGCTCGGCGACGTCCGGGCGCTCGCCGTCGTCCTCGTCCGGCTCGGCGGCGGCGAGCTCAGCGAGCTCGCGGTGCTCGAGCGCCAGCTCGGCCGCCGGGTCGAGCTCGATCCGCTCGGCGTCACCGAGCGAGCGCTGGGTGAAGGTCGAGAACCAGCGGATCGACTCGATCTCGTCGCCGAACAGCTCGAGCCGTGCCGCGCGCTCCTCGGTCGCCGGGAAGACGTCGAGGATGTCGCCCCGGATCGCGAACTGCCCGCGGTCGGAGACCTGATCGACACGCTCGTAACCGGCCTCGGCGAGCAGCTCGGCGACGTCGGCGAGGTCGACCTCCTCGCCGCGATCGAGGCTGAACCCCGCCGGACGCAGCGAGGCGTCGGGGACCGTCTCGGCGAGCGCGACCGCGCTCGCGACGACGACCGGCGCCTCGCCGTGCCCGGACCAACCGGCGAGCGCGTCGAGGGCGCCGATCCGTAGGCCGACGAGGTGCGGCGGCGGTGCGAGGTGCGACTCGTAGCCGGTGCCCCGCGAGGGATAGGGCCGCACCCGCCGCGGCGCGAGGTACGCGCCGAGCGTGCGGGCGAGATCGCGGGCGCCGACATCGTCGGCGGCGACGACCAGCGCCGGCCGCCCGCCGAGCCCCGGCTCGGCGTCGATCAGCGCCGCGAGCAGGTAGGGCCGGATCGCGGCCGAGGCGCGGGCGTCGACCCGCTCGCCGGCGCCGAGCGAGGCGGCGAGCGCCGCAATCTTCGGGTCCTCGAGCGCGAGCGCCAGGAGCCGGCGCAGCCCGGCGCCCGCGGAAGTCGCGTCGGGGGAGGGCTTGGATGTTCGCTCGGACGTGGTCATCGACGCTTGCGGCGCCAACGGCGCTCAACGTACATGCACGACGAACGGCCGGACCTGCCGGGTCCGGCTCGCACGACGCCCGCACCGGCGGGCGCCTCGCCCATCCTAGCCACGCGCCGGCGCGGCTCGGGGTGGTGTCCTCAGAGCTCCGGCGGTAGCTCGAACACCCCGAAGACGTCGGGCGGGAAGGTGACGATCTCGGCGACCCGCCCCTCCTCGATCCGCAGCACGTCGAGTGCGAGCGGGCGACACGGCCCGTCATCGCCCGACTTCCGTACGTAGCAGGCGACCGCCGGCTGGCGGTTGGCGCGCGTGGTCACGCAGCGCATCTCACCGAAGTCCGGCGTCCCGAACCCGCCGGCCCGCCACGCGCCGACGATCGTCTCGGCGCCGACCCAGACCTCCGGCTCCGGCGGCATCGCGAAGCGGGCGTCCTCGTGCATCAGCTCGATGAACGCCTCGGAATCGGCGTTCTCCGTTGCCTCGACGTAGCGGGCGAGGAGCACCCGCTCGGCCTCGGTCGGCTCGGCCTCCGGGGCCCATTCGGCCCGCCGCGCCGGCAGCCGCTCGCGCAGCGTCGCGCGGGCGCGCTGGAGGGCGCTGTTGACGGACGCGACGGTGGTCTCGAGCAGCTCCGCAGTCTCGCGCGTCGACCAGCCGAGGATCCCGCGCATGATCAGCACCGCGCGCTGGCGCGGCGGCAGGTGCTGGATCGCGACGAGGAAGGCGAGCTCGATCGTCTCCTTGCCGGCGACGACAGCGTCCGGCTCCGACTCCGGCGGCGCGACGCCGTCGAGCAGCCGGTCGGGGTACGGCTGCAGCCACGGGACCTCGAATCCGCCGTCGCCCGCGCCGGAGCCGCCGCCGGGGGAACCGGCGAGGACGGGCCGGCGCGGGCGGCGCTCGAGCGCGTCGAGACAGGTGTTGGTCGCGATCCGGTACAGCCACGCGCGGAAGGTCGAGCGGCCGGCGAACGCCTCGCGCCCCCGCCAGGCGCGCAGAAACGTCTCCTGGACGGCGTCCTCGGCCTCGTCGAATGAGCCGAGCATCCGGTAGCAGTGGACCTGGAGCTCGCGGCGGTGGCGCTCGACGAGTCGCGCGAACGCCGACTCGTCGCCCGCCCTTGCGGCCGCCACGCCCGCCTCGATCTCGTCCTTCGCCTGGGTGTCGTTCGCCGGCTTCATCCGCGCCTCCCACCGTCTCGAAGCTTCCACATACCACCTACGACGCTCCGGGGGCGAAAACTCATCGGCGCCCGGCGGACCGACGGCGATCCACCCACACAGGACGTGCGAATCCACGTTCGTCGCCGCCCGGTGAGCTTCAGGGCCGCGGCCCGAGGCCGGGGCCCGAGCGCTGCCAGGCGACCTGGCCCGCGCCCTCGGCGCGCGAGCGCTCCTCGACGCCGTCCCAGTCGTGGAGCATCCGCTTCAGCCGCGCGACGGACGCCGGGTCGTGCGCGGCGACCTGCGCCGCGAGCTGGAGCGCGGCCTCCTCGGTCCGCGGGGCGGGGACGAGCTTGTGGACGAGGCCCCACCGGTATGCGGTCTCGGCGTCGACCTCCTTCGACGTCAGCAACAGGTACTTCGCCACCGACAGGCCGCAGAGGCTGACCAGCCGCGCCGGTCCGACCGGGACGCCGAGCGCCGCGCCCGGGAACCGCAGGCGCAGGTTGAGGCCCCCGATCCGCAGGTCGCAGGCGACCGCGATCTCGGCGCCGCCGCCGACGCAGGCGCCGTGGCAGGCGGCGACGGTCGGCTTCTCGAACCCGGTCAGCTCGTCGTAAAGCCGCGCGAACAGCTCCATCCGCCTGATCCGCCCGGCCTCGTCGAGCTGCTCGCGGACGTCGGCGCCGGCGGAGAGCCCCATCTGGTCGGTGGAGGAGACGACCAGTGCCCGCACCTCGGGATCCTCGCGCGCGCTCGCGAGGTGGGCGAGGAGCTCCTCGAGCATCGAGGTCGAGATCGCGTTGCGGGCCTCGGGGCGGTCGAGCTGGAGCAGGGCGACGGCGTCGGCGACCCCGTATCGGGTCAGCTCACTCATCCTCGCCGGACGCTATCCGGTCGACGAGCCGCTCTGCCTCGCGGGCGGCCTCGTCGATCAGCGCCCGCACCTCGTCCTCGGGCTCGCGGAAGCGGCCGAGCACCCACGCCGAGACGATCTCGGGGTCGGTCGAGTCGGGGCGACCGACGCCGACGCGGAGCCGCCAGAAGTCGGCGCTGCCGAGCCCGTCCCGAAGCGACTTGATCCCGTTGTGCCCGGCGGCACCGCCGCCGAGCTTCGAGCGCACCTCGCCGAACGGGAGGTCGATCTCGTCGTAGACGACCAGCAGCCGGTCGAGCGGCACCCGCAGGCTCCCCCGCGCCGGCCCGACCGAGCGCCCGGACTCATTCATGAACGTCTGCGGGCGAAGCGCGACCACCCGTGGCCCACCCGGGCGGACCCGGCCCTCGCTGAGCAGGCCGTTGAACTTCTTCCGCGGCCGCCCGAGCTCCCAGCGGCGCTCGAGCTCGGCGACGACCATCGCCCCGACGTTGTGCCGGGTCGCCTCGTAGCGCTTGCCCGGGTTGCCGAGGCCGACCACGAGCACGCGGTCCCCGGCCTCGCCGACCGAGCCCATGCGGCCACGCCGGCGGAATATCGACATTGGGACTACTCCGAGTCGGACTCGTCGCCGCCGGCCTCGGCCTCGCCCTCGGCGGGCTCCTCGCCCTCGGCGGGCTCCTCGCCCTCCTCGCCGACGAGCGCCGCCTCCTCCTCGATCTCGGGCTCGGGCTCCTCCTCGACCCGCGGCGGCGACAGGGTCGCGATCGTCACCTCGTCCGGGTCGACCTCCTCGCCGAGGACGAACTCGACACCTTCGGGGGCGAGGATCCCGGAGAGGGCGAGGGTGTCGCCGATCTCCATCCCGGAGACGTCGGCGGCGATGCTGTCGGGGATCTCGGTAGGCAGCGCCTCGACCGTCACCTGGTGGGTGACGTGCTCGAGCACACCGCCCTCGTTGACGCCGGGGGCGTCCTCGACGCCGAGCAGCTCGATCCCGACCTCGGCCTGAATCGCGACGTCGAGCTTGACCTCCTGGAAGTCGAGGTGGACGAGCTGGTCGCGGACCGGGTGGTACTGCTGCTCCTTGACGACGACCGGGATCGCCGCCGAGCCGTCGAACTCGAGGTCGATGAGCGCGCCGCCGTGAGCGAGCGCGCTGCGCGCGTCCCGCTCTTCGACCTTGAACGCACGCGCCGCGGAGCCGCCGCCGTAGACGACGCCGGGCACGAGGCCCGAGCGCCGCAGCCGCCGGCTCTCGCGGGAGCCGACCTCGGTGCGCTCGGAGACCTTGAGTGTCGCGCGATCGGATGCCATTCGGTCGATGAAGATAGCGCTGCGGTCCGCCGCAGCGGGTCCCTGAGCATAGGAGAACGCGCTAAGAATGCGCTGGTGAAGCGAGCGGGCGAGCAACCGGGGTCGTGAAGACGATCGTCATCGGCGCGGGCGAGGTCGGGCTCAACGTCGCGAGGACGCTGAGCGCCGACGGCCACGACGTGACCGTGGTCGACAACGACCCGCTACGGTGCGCCGCCGTCCAGGGCGAGCTCGACGCGCTCGTCGTCGAAGGAAACGGCGGCAGCCCCCGGCTGCTGGCCGAGGTCGACGCCGGCTCGGTCGACCTGCTCGCCGCCGTCACCCACAGCGACGAGGCGAACGTGATCGCGGCGCTCGGCGCGCGCCAGCTCGGGACGAAGGTGACCGTCGCCCGGGTTCGCGACCCGGACTTCTTCGGCGCCGACGAGTCGTTCGCGCGCGACGTGCTCGGGATCGACTTCGTGATCGATCCCGACCGCGCGACCGCCCACGACATCGCCGACGCGATCGCCCTGCCGGGGGCGGTCTCGGTCGAGTACTTCGGCGACGGGCGAGTGGCGGTCGCGGAGCTGATCGTAAGCGACGAGTCGCCGCTGGTCGGAATCGAGCTCGCGAAGCGCGAGCGCCCGCATCCGGCGTACATCGTCGGCCTCTCCCGAGAGGGCGTGGAGAGCCTGATCCGCCCCGAAATCGTGCCCCGGGTCGGCGACCACCTGCTCGTCGCCGTGCCCACCGAGCACGTCCGCGAGGCTGTCGCGCACCTCGCCGGCGGCACCCGCGAGGTCCGCCACTGCGTGATCTTCGGCGGCGGCAGGATCGGCCTGCGGCTGGCGAAGCTGCTCGAGCCGACCCGGACGAGGGTGACGCTGCTCGAGCGCGACGCCGCCAGGGCACGCTTCCTCGCCGAGAAGCTGCCGCGGGTGACGGTGATGCACGACGAGGGGGTGAGCCGCGAGGCCCAGGAGGAGGCCCGGGTCGACACCGCCGACGCGTTCGTAGCCTCCGCGGGCGACGACCGGGCGAACCTGCTCGCGGCGCTGAACGCGAAGCGGCTCGGCGCCGACCTCTGCATGTCGATCGTCTCGCGGGAGGAGTTCACGCCGCTCGTCGACGCGCTCGCGATCGACGCGGCGTTCTCGCCCCGGCTGATCACCGCGGAGGCGATCCTCCGCTTCGTCCACACCCAGACGGTGCACGCGATTCACCTGCTGCGAAGCGGCTTCGAGGTGATCGAGATCGAGGCCGAGGAGGGGGCGAAGATCGTCGGTAAGGGGCTCGGCGAGACGCACGGGATGCTCAAGGGCTGCCGGGTCGGCGCGATCCTCCGCGACACCGAGATGCTGATCCCGCAGAAGGGGATGGAGATCGCCCCGGGCGACCGGGTGGTGATGCTAGGGGTCGCCGGCGCGCTCCGCGGCGTCGAGCCGTTCTTCACCCGTAGCTGATGGCCGCCCGCCGGTCGCGGTTCGAGATCGGGCCGACCGCGGCGCTGGTCCTGCTCACCCTGGGCGGGACCTTCGCCGCCTGCGCGCTCGGGCTCCTCGCCTGCGCCGTGGTGGCGGCGGCCGACGGCCGGGCGCTGCCGGCCTTCGCCCTCACCGGCGCCGGCGCGCTGCTGCTCTCCGTCGCCTGCCTGGCGGGCTCGCGCGGCGGCCGCCGGGGGCTCAACGTGCCGCCGATCGCCGGGCTGCTCGCGGTCACCCTGGCATGGGTCGGAGCGAGCGTCGTCGGCGGCGTCGCCCTGCTCGCGGCGGGGACGTTCTCGGCGCCGCTCGACGCGCTGTTCGAGGCGGCGAGCGGCTTCACGACCACCGGCGCGACCCTGATCGACGGGCTCGAGGCCGAGCCCGACGCGGTGCTCCTGTGGCGGAGCATCAGCCAATGGATGGGCGGCGTCGGGATCGTCGTCGTCGTCGTCGCGATCGCGCCGGTCACGGGCCCCGGGGTCCAGCGCGCCTTCTACGCCGAGACCACCGGGATCACGACCGAGCGGCTGACGCCGCGGATCATCGACACGGCGAAGATCATCGCCGCGATCTATCTCGTGCTCTCGGCGGGAGCGATCGTCGCCTACCTCGCCGTCGGTATGGGCGGGTTCGACGCCGTTAACCACGCGATGACCAGCGTCGCGACCGGCGGCTTCTCGACCCGCGACGACTCGATCGCCGCCTTCGACTCGTTCCCGATCGAGCTGGTCGCGATCGTCTTCATGATCCTCGGCGGGGTCAACTTCGCGTTCTACTGGCGCGCGGTGCGCCGCAAGCCGGTGATGCCGCAGGGCGCCGAGGTGATCGCGTTCCTCGCGATCCTCGCCGGGGCGATCGCCGTGGTCACGTTCAGCGTCGAGCTCGCCGGCGACGCGTCGCTCCGCGACGCGGCGTTCAGCGTCACCAGCATCGTCACCTCGACCGGCTACACGACCGCCGATTACGACTCCTGGAACCAGTTCGCCCGCGTCGCGCTGCTGATCCTGTTCTCCTCCGGGGCCTGCGCGGCGTCGACCGCGGGGGGGATCAAGGTCATCCGCACCGTCCTGCTGA
>DATHVI010000157.1:0-27871 GCA_035461385.1 Solirubrobacterales bacterium | reverse complement strand
GATTTTGCATCGTGGCGATGCAAAATCCGCCTCACCCCACCCCCGTGGGCAACCGCGTCTTCGGGGGCTTGCCGCGCTGCCCCCGTCCCGCGTGCGGCTCGAAACCGCGCCTACGACCCGGCAGGTATGAGCCCCCGCTGCTCGAGGTAGTCGAGGATCTGCTGCGCCGACTGCTCGGGGGTCTGGTGCTCCGTCTCGAGCGTCAGCTCGGGGTTCTCGGGCGGCTCGTAGGGATCCGAGACGCCGGTGAACTCCTTGATCTCGCCGGCGCGGGCCTTCGCGTAGAGGCCCTTGACGTCGCGGCGCTCGCACTCCTCGACCGAGGCCTTGACGTAGGCCTCGATGAAGCGGCTGTTCATCAGCTCGCGGGCCTCGTTGCGGATCTCGCGGTAGGGGGAGATCGCGGCGGTGATCACCGGGACGCCGTTGCGCGAGAGCAGGTCGGCGACGAACGCGATCCGCCGGATGTTGGTGTCGCGGTCCTCCTTCGAGAACCCGAGCCCCTTCGAGAGGTTCTCACGGACGATGTCGCCGTCGAGAATCTCGAGCTTCGAACCGCGGTTGCGGAGCTCGTCGACGAGGATGGCCGTGATCGTCGTCTTGCCGGCGCCGGAGAGACCCGTGAACCACAGGCAGAAGCCCTTCTCGTCAGCCATTGCTTTCTGCTTCCTCCTTGTATGCGTCGATGAGGATGTCTGCAACCTCTTCGCGGGTGAACTCGTGCGGCGGCTTGCGGCCGGCGCTGAGCATTTCGCGCACCTTGGTGCCCGACAGGAACAGGCGCGACTCCTGCGGGTGGGGGCAGGTCTTGTTCGAGCCCATGCCCTCGCAGTCGTTGCACCAGAAGGTGTGCTCGAAGAACAGCGGCGTGATCCCGAGCTCGGCGAGGTCGAGGTCGTCGAAGATCCGCTGCGCGTCGTAGGTGCCGTAGTAGTCGCCGACGCCGGCGTGGTCGCGGCCGACGATGAAGTGCGTGCAGCCGTAGTTGCGGCGGATGATCGCGTGCAGCACCGCCTCGCGGGGCCCGGCGTAGTGCATCTTGCCGGGGTTGATCCCGAGCATCACGTGGTCCGGGTGGTAGTACTTCTGCATCAGGACCTCGTAGCAGCGCATCCGCACGTCGGCCGGGATGTCGCCCTTCTTCGTCTCGCCGATCAGCGGGTGGATGTAGAGGCCGTCGCAGATCTCGAGCGCCGCCTTGGTCAGGTACTCGTGGGCGCGGTGGATCGGGTTGCGGGTCTGGAAGGCGACGATCCGCTTCCAGCCGCGCTCGGCGAACGCCGCCTTCGACTCGGCCGGCGTCTGGTAGCGACGCATGAACGCCTCGTCGTGGTCGGGCAGCGCGTCGGCCTCGATCGGGCCGGCGATGCAGCGGTCGCCCTCGGCGTAGATCGCGGCGACCCCGGGGTGCTCGGCGTCGTCGGTCAGGTAGACCTGCTTCGCCTCGTGCCTGGTGTCGCGGTCGAAGATCTCCTCGACGGTGAGCCGGCCGAGATGCTTCCCGTTCGGCGCCGAGAGCTCGACCACGTCGCCGACCGAGCACTCGAGGTCGGTGGCGAGCGTGATCGGGATCGGCCAGTAGTCGCGGTCGCCGGAGGCGAGACGCATCTCGTCGCAGACCGAGCGCCAGTCGTCGGAGCCCTGGAAGCCGGTCAGCGGGGTGAAGCCCCCGTTGGCGAGCAGCTCGAAGTCCGAGGCCTGGCGCGCGGTGAGCGTCAGCGCCAGGGCCGTATCGGGGGGCGCGCTCACGACCGCGGCTCCGGTCGCGCTCTGACGAGCGAAAACCGAGTCTGACAAGGACGCAGGGCGCCGCCCTTTTTGGTGGACAAGGGCAAGCCCGAGGACGCAGGCAGGCGAAGGTTTGCAGCCGTCAGAAGGCGGCCGCAGCCGGGGGCGTGAGCGCTACCCATTGATGCCGCACTCGGTCCGGGTGGTTCCCGCCCAGCGGCCCGAACGCGCGTCTTCGCCGTCGGCCGGGGAGGTGCAGGGCATGCAGCCGATCGAGGGATAGCCCTGATCGTGAAGTGGGTTGTAGGGCACTTGGTGATCCTTTATGTAAGTCCAGACTCGCTTGTCGTCCCAGTCCGCCAGGGGGTTCAGCTTCCAGAGGCCGAACCGCTTGTCCCAGCCGAACTTGGCGGCGCCGACTCGGGTCTCCGAGTCGACTCTGCGAATGCCCGACACCCAGCACTGCATCCCGCCCAGGGCGTGGTGCATCACCTCGACCTTGCGGATCGCGCAGCAAGCATCGGGATCGCGGCGCCAGAGGTTAGCGCCGTGCCGATCCGCTTGCTCGGCGACCGAGATCCCGGCGTAGCGCTCGAACTCGATTCCGTAGTGCTCGGCGAGCCGGTCGCGAGTCTCGTACGTCTCCGGAAACAGCAGCTCGGTGTCGAGGTAGAAGAACCGCGCCCCCGGCTCGATCCGGTGGGCGATGTCGATCGTCACCGAGCTCGTCTTCTGGAACGAGACCGCGAAGTAGAGCTGCGGGTGAAAGCGCTCCACCACCCAGGCGATCGCCTCGACCGCGTCGAGCTCCTCGACCTCAGCCGCGACCTCGGCCGGGTCGACGACCTCGCCGCCGATCATCGGCAGCTTCGCAGCCCCGTTGCCGTTCCCGTTCGAGC
The DNA here is from genome assembly GCA_035461385.1 of Solirubrobacterales bacterium. Classification (GTDB taxonomy): domain Bacteria; phylum Actinomycetota; class Thermoleophilia; order Solirubrobacterales; family 70-9; genus DATHVI01. The sequence continues at coordinate 25,244 of DATHVI010000157.1, read as the reverse complement.
CGATAGCGGCCCCGCCGCCGTCGTCGAACGGCCGCGGCCGGGCAGCTGGCCCGGCCGAGATCACATCGAGCTCTTGAAGCGGCCGGCTCATCGATCTTTCGCTAGATCGCGCACTCACCCTCGCCGCGCTCGACCTTGTAGGGGTCGGAGCGGCTCCAGTCGACGAAGTGGTCGAGGGTGGGGAGGCTGAACTCGACCGGCATCGTCAGGTCCTTGACCTGCTCCTCGAACGAGTCGGTCCCGACCCGCTCGACGAACTGGTTGAAGGTCTCGCCGTCGTCGCGCTCGGACTCGTAGTGGCGGATCCAGCGCTCGACCGCCTCCGGCACGCGCTTCGCCGGCAGTCGCGCCCGCAGGCGCTGCCCGTAGACCACCTCGCCACCCTCGAAGTTCCCGCCGAGATGCGGGATGTAGGCCGGAATCTGGCGGTCGCCGACCTTGAGCGAGGCGCCGTAGAAGCCGATGCTGCCGATGTGGTGCTGGCCGCAGCCGTTCGGGCACCCGGACATCTTGATCTTGATCTTCCGGGTCAGCGGGTCGGTGATCCCCATCGACTCGACCCGCTCCGAGATCGCGCGGTTGAGACCCATCGAGCTGGTGATCCCGAGCTTGCAGCTGTCGGTCCCGGGGCAGCTGACGACGTCGTTGACCTCCATCGCGCCGGCGCCGTCGAGCCCGAGCTCGCCGAGCCGCAGCCAGAGGTCGTAGAGCGACTCGTCGCGAACCCAGCGCAGGACGAGGTTCTGCTGCACCGTGGTCCGGGCCGCCCCGCCGGTGAAGTCGCGCATGATCTGCGCGAGGCCGCGCAGCTGCTCCGGGTCGAGGTCGCCCCGGAAGACCTTCACGGTCGCGGCGCTGAAGCCGACCTGGCGCTGCGGCTTCACGTTTGCCTCGACCCAGCGGTCGAACTCGGAGCGGTCCCCGTTCGGGCTGCCGTAGCTCGGCCGCGGGGCCGGGGCGTTCGCCTCCTCGTCGTGGACGAACTTGAGGCGGTCGATCGAGAAGTCCCGCTCGGCGACCCAGTCGCCCTCGAGCTCCTCGGCGACCAGCTCCCGGAACGCGTCGATGCCGATCTTGTCGATCAGCACCTTGATCCGCGCCCGGGCACGGTTCTTGCGCAGCCACTCCTGGCGGTCGAAGATCCGGAACACCGCCTCGGAGACCTTGAGGTAGTCGCCGTTTTCGAGCTCGACGAAGTCGTAGAGCGTCGGCGCTACCCGGGGCATGATCGAGGTCCCGCCGCCGACCCGGACCTCGACCCCGCGGACGCCGTCGCGCAGCCGCGGGATGAAGCCGATGTCGTGGATGCCGGTGATCGCGACGTCTTCGTCGGTGGCGGTGAACGCGGTCTTGACCTTCCGCGGCATCAGCTGGGTGACCGGATGGCGGACGAAGTAGCGGACGTAGGCGGCGGCGTAGGGGGTGATGTCGAAGAGCTCACCCTCGCTGACCCCGGCCCAGGGGTCGCCGGTGACGTTGCGGACGGTGTTGCCGCAGCCCTCGCGCGAGGAGAGGCCGGCCTCGGAGAGCTCGCGGATCGCCTTCGCGGCGTCGGGCAGCGGGACGTGGTGGAGCTGGATGTTCTGCCGGGTCGTGATGTGGCCCTTGCGGAGCGGCACGTACTTCTCGATCACCGCGGCGAACGCCTCGAGCTGCTCCGGGGTGATCCCGCCCATCGGCAGCTTGACGCGGATCATCTGCACGTCGGGCTGGCGCTGGCCGTAGACGCCCTGCTTGAGGCGGAAGCCGATGAACAGGTCCTCCGGGGTCTCGCCGCGCATGAACTTCGCCGCCTCGGTGTCGAAGTCGTCGAACTCGCGCTCGAGGATCGGGATCAGGTGTCCGGGGACGTCGTCGTAGACCTCGGGGTTCTCGAGCGATCCCCGGCCGCGCTTGCCCGGCTGGTTCTTGGCGACGACGTCGAGCTTGTGCTCGGCGGCGATCCGCTCGCTGACGCTCTGCTTCTCGGCGGTGGTCGGCTCCATGCGCGCGGATAATACAGAAATCCTGACCGGGTTTTAGGTATTTACCGCGCGCCCGGCCGTCCGGCCGGTTCGCGAGGGGCGGAGCCGCGGTGCCCCGCCCCCGTTGAGCCCTCACAGGGGCTTCGTCAGTCGACGTCGGTGCCCTCGATCAGGAACGCGACCCGAACGTGGGCGCGGTACTCGTCGAGGTTCTCGCCCCGGATGCCGGTGCTGACGATGTCGACCGCGCGGATGTTGCGGAGCGACGTCTGCGCCTGCGCCAGCGCCTGCTTCGCCGCGTCGTCGGTCGAGGTCTTCGAGCTGCCGACCAGCTCGATGATCTTCACGACTGCCACTCTCTCCTCCTCTCTGTCTGCGAGTTGCCGGTGGTCGGCGTGTTCTATCCGGAACCGCGCGTGCTGGCAACCCCGGGCCTCAGCCGTGGGAGGGATCGCCCCACCCGGCGTCGCGGAGCGTCCGCGCCGAGACCCCCTCGACGAGCGCCGCCCGCTGCCAGCGGCTCGACGCCCGCTCGCCGGGCGCCGGCGCCGGGGCGGTCTCGGCGAGGAACCGCTCGAGCGCGGCGACGATCGCCGCCGCCTCGCCCGCCGAAGCGGTCGGCGAGACGACCTCGATCCGCGGCCGCGGTGGCCGGCGCTTCCCGTTCGCGCCCACGACCGGCAATCTATCCGGACGAGATGAGCGAGATCCCGGTGATCGAATCGCGCGGCGTCCTCGCCGCCGTCCCTCCCGAGCGCGCCATCGAGCGCACCAGGGAGGCGTTCGAGCGCTACGCGGCGGGGGAGTGGGCGATGCCGGCGAAGGTCTACGTCGACGCTCCCCCGCACGGCGACTTCCGCGCGATGCCGGCCCGCGGCGCCGGGCTCGCGATCCTCAAGTGGGTGACCTCGTTTCCCCGCAACCCCGAGCGCGGGCTTCCGGTCGTCGCCGGCGCCCTGCTCGTCTCCGACGCCGCGACCGGCGAGCTGCGGGCGATCCTCGACTGCGCCAGCGTCACGTCGCTGCGCACCGGGGCCGCGGCGGCGGTCTCGGCGCAGCTCCTGGCGCCGGCCGGGGCGCGCACCGCCGGCTTGATCGGCTGCGGCGTGAACGGCGCCTGGGCGGCGCGCTGCCTGCGGGCCGCCGGCTATGAGGATGGCGTCTGCGCAGATCTCCGGACCGAGGCGGCGGAGGAGCTTGCCGCCGAGCTCGGCTGGCGGGCCGGCGCCCGGGAGGAGGCCGCCGCGGCCGACGTCGTCGTCACCGTCACCCCCGGTGACGTCCCGGTGATTCGCAGCGGCGATCTGCGCGCCGGCCAGCACCTCGCGGTGCTCGGCGCCGACGCCCGCGGCAAGGCGGAGGTCGAGCGCGCCGCGCTGCTGCGCTGCCGGGCGTTCTGCGACGAGTGGGCGCAGGCGGCGGGTGGCGGCGAGCTCTCCGGCGCGGTCGCCGACGGCGACATCTCCCGCGACGACGTGACCGAGCTGGGCGAGGTCCTCGTCGGCCGCGCCCGCGGCCGGGCCTCGGACGACGAGACGACGCTGTTCGACTCGACCGGCCTCGCGATCCAGGACCTGGCGATCGCGCGCGCGGTGCTCGAGGCGTGGGGGGCGGGGGAGATCGACGCCGGAACGGTCAGCCTCTAGCCCGGCACCGGAGGCCGGGGGCGGCTGCGACGCGCTCAGTCCTCCCGGCGGGGCGGTAGCGGCCGGGTCTCGGTGTTTTCGGCGCCGTCGGAGTCGGCCGCCTCGGCCGGCTCGGCCTCGGCCGGGCCGACGACCTCGTCGAAGGGCTCCTCGCCGAGGATCGCGCTCTCTTCGGTCGGCTGGTCGCGCAGCGGCGGCTCCTCGATCGGCTCGATCGGCTCCTCGACCCGGTCGATTGGCTCGTCGACCGGCTCGATCGGCTCCTCGACCGGCTGCCAGCCCCCCTCCTCCGCGGCGATGCCGCTCGCCTCCGTCGCCCGCTCGCGCCCCCGCCGGCGCGTTCGCGGCCGCATCGCGACGACGATCGAGACCTCGGTCGTGGCGAGGACGGCCGCGATCACCAGCAGCGCCGCGCCCGCTAGCGACACCCAGGCGCCGACCTCGACCGAGCGGTCGATCGCGGCCGGCGGCGGGTTGACGATCGAGACGAGGACGAGGACGATCGCAGCCAGCGCCGCCGCCGGGAGCCAGCCGGCGGCGCGTTCGAGCCCGGGCCGTGCGGGCGACCGGCCGAGCGCCACCGCCACCACCCCGACGGCGATCGCCGCAAGCAGGAGGTCGATGATCTCGAACGCGGTCCAGGCGCTGATCTCGGGGTCGTACCAGTCGAGCGAGAGACCGACGAGCAGCGCCACGGCGCCGAGCACCGCAAGCGCCCCCGCCAGGCTCATCCGAGCTTGCATCGCGGCAGATGTACCCGTTAATCGCGATATCTACTCATCGACTCGGACCGCCGCCAGTCACTAACCTGCCGTCCTCGATGCGCCCGACCGCAGCCCTGATCGCCCTCCTCCTCGGTCTCGCCCTGGCCGCCTGCGGCGGGGATGACGACGGAGAGCCGGACGGCTGATCGGAGACGACGATCGAAGCGGAGGCCGCCGCCGGGCCGACCAAGCCGGAGGTCGAGGTTCCCGGCGGCAAGGCGCCCGACGAGCTCGAGATCACCGACATCACCGAGGGCGACGGGCCGGAGGCCGAGCCCCCGGCGACCTCGTCAGCGTCCACTACGTCGGCGCCCTGCACTCCGACGGCAGCGAGTTCGACGCCCCCTGGGACCGCGGCGAGCCGTTCGCCTTCCAGCTCGGAGCCGGCAAGGTGATCCCGGGCTGGGACGAGGGGGTCGCGGGGATGCGCGTCGGCGGCCGCCGCCAGCTCGTGATCCCGCCCGACAAGGCCTACGGCCGCCAGGGCTCCGGCCCGATCGGCCCGAACGAGACATTGGTCTTCGTCGTCGACCTGCTGGACGTGAGCAGCTAGCGACCTCGCCCGGGCTAGCGACGAAGTCGCGGTGACCGCGAGTCCGCTGAGTGCCGGCGGCTTGAGCCCAAGCCCGACGCCCCCGGACGCGGGAGCAGCATCAAATGTCCGCGGCGTAGCCGCGGACCAGGTATTAAAGGCGGGAGCGGAGGAGGCGTCGGAGTTGTTCTACAACGGGATGTTGCCGTGCTTGCGCTTCGGCTGCTCTACGCGCTTCGTCTGCAGGGTGCGCAGCGCGCGGATCAGCTTCGGGCGGGTCTCGTGGGGAACGATGACGTCGTCGATGTAGCCGCGCTCGGCCGCCGCGTAGGGGTTGGCGAAGTGGGCCTTGTAGTCGGTGATCAGCTTCTGGCGGCGCTCGTCCGGGGTCGGCGAGTTGGCGATGTCGCGCCGGTAGATGATGTTCACCGCTCCCTCGGGCCCCATCACCGCGACCTCGGCGGTCGGCCACGCGAAGTTGAAGTCGGCGAGCATGTGCTTCGAGTTCATGACGTCGTAGGCGCCGCCGTATGCCTTGCGGGTGACGACGGTCAGCTTCGGCACCGTCGCCTCGGTGAACGCGTAGAGCAACTTCGCCCCGTGGCGGATGATCCCGCCCCACTCCTGCGAGGTGCCGGGCAGGAAGCCGGGGACGTCGGTGAACGTGACCAGCGGGATGTTGAACGCGTCGCAGGTGCGCACGAACCGCGCCGCCTTCTCGGAGGAGGCGATGTCGAGGACGCCGGCGAGGTGGCGGGGCTGGTTGCCGACGATCCCGACCGGGAACCCGTCGAGGCGCGCGAAGCCGCAGACGATGTTCTGCGCGAAGTGCTCGTGGACCTCGAAGAAGTCGCCGTCGTCGACGACGAGCGCGATCACGTCGCGCATGTCGTAGGGCTTCGACGGGTCGTCGGGGACGATCTCGTCGAGCGCGGTCTCGATCCGCCCGGGGTCGTCGTAGGGCTCGACTCGCGGCGGCAGCTCGAGGTTGTTGAGCGGCAGGAAGCTGATCAGGTAGCGGACGTCGGCGAGGCACTGCTCCTCGTCGTCGGCCGCGAAGTGGGCGACGCCCGACTTCGAGTTGTGGCTCATCGCCCCGCCGAGCTCCTCGAACCCGACCTCCTCGCCGGTCACCGTCTTGATCACCTCGGGGCCGGTGATGAACATGTGCGAGGTCTCCTTGACCATGAAGATGAAGTCGGTCATCGCCGGCGAGTAGACCGCGCCGCCGGCGCACGGCCCCATGATCAGGCTGATCTGGGGGATCACCCCCGAGCACTGAACGTTGCGGACGAAGACGTCCCCGTAGGCGCCGAGCGAGACGACTCCCTCCTGGATCCGGGCTCCGCCGGAGTCGTTGATCCCGATCACCGGCGCCCCGACCTTGGCGGCGAGGTCCATCACCTTGCACATCTTCTCCGCCATCACCTCGCCGAGCGAGCCGCCGAAGACGGTGAAGTCCTGCGAGAAGACGAATACCGTCCTGCCGTCGATCGTCCCGTAACCGGTGACGACCGCGTCCCCCCACGGGCGGCGCTTGTCCATCTCGAAGTCGTGGGTGCGGTGGCGGACGAACGTGTCGAGCTCCTCGAACGAGCCGTCGTCGAGCAGCTTCTCGATCCGCTCGCGCGCGGTCAGCTTCCCCTTCGCGTGCTGCTTCTCCACCGCCTCGGCCGACGCCGAGTGGAGCGCCTGCTCGCGCAGCTCGCGAAGCTGGGCGAGCTTCTCCTCGTGGGTCTCGGGAAACTTCCGGCGCACCGGCGCCTGATTCTATGCCCGGGCCGGCCGCGACCTCCGGCGACGGCGATTGCGGCGGCGATTCGGCCCAGGGCGGGAAACCCGGTCGTCGGTCCTGTTCGAGGACGAGCTCTAGGTGCCGGGCGCCGCGACTCGCTCGAGGACCGCGACCAGCGCGTCGACGATGCGGGGGTCGAGCTCACCGCCCGCGCGGGCTCGGAGATCGGCGATCGCCGCGACGCGGCGGTCGCCGCTTCGCTCCTCGCTCGGCTTCGCCGACAGCGCCAGGTGGCAGGCGCACGCTGCGCGCGCGATCCGGGCCTCGAGCGGGATCGCGTCGCCCCCGGTGCCCTCAGGGCCCGCGCCGTCGAAGCGCTCGCGGGCCTTGAGGATCGCCTCGCAGACCCGGTCGGGGACCCCGGCGCCGCGAGCGAGCCGGAATCCCGCCTCGTGGTGTGCGTCGAGCTCGGCGCGCTCGTCATCGGCGAGCGCGTCACGGTCGCCCTCGGCGAGCTCGCGCGGGACGTAGATCAGGCCGATGTCGTGCAGGCGCGCGACCTCCCGGGTGAGCTCGGCGCGCTCGCGGTCGCAGCCGAGCTCGATCGCGCAGGCGAACGCGTAGGCGCCGCTGCCGTTGGCATGGTCGAGGGCGCCCGGCAGGTGCTCTTCGAGGGCGTCGATCAGCGGCCCGCCGCGCGAGCGGGCGAGCCACGCGAGGCTGCTTCCGCCCCCGGCCAGGGCCCCGGTCCCGGGACCGTCAGGCAGCGCTGAAGGGCCGACGCTCGGGGGCGGCGAGCTCATCGAGGAGGCTCTCCAGGGCGGCGAGGGCATCGGCTGGGTCGGGGTGAGAGTGCTGGGCGGTGATCCTCACCGCGGTCCCGAACCCGCTGTCGGAGAGCTCGATCGCGATCCGCGCGTAGGCGCGCGGGTCGGTCGACCGCCAGGCGACGATCCGCTCGTAGTCGGTGTCGGTGACCTCGACCGGGATCGGCTGCCGCGAGCCGACCAGTCCCGCCATCCACGCCTCCATCCGGGCGACGTCGGACGCGACCTCCCACAGCTCCGGCGGCGACTTGACCACGGTCCGCTTGGTCTGCGATTCCATCGGCCCCGGCCTTCGCCCAAGCGCCGACCATTCCTGCGGTCGAATCGTCGCTTGCAGGACGATCAGAAGAAGGCGCCGCCACGGTACTCGCCGAAGACATCCCGCATCGCTCCGCAGACCTCGCCGATCGACGCTCCGTCGCGCAGCGCGTCCTTGATCGGATGAAGCAGGTTGCCCTCGCCCCGGGCGACGTCGCGAAGCGCGTCGAGCCTCGAATCGACGGCGGCCTGGTCGCGCGCCTGCTTGAACTTCGCCAGCCGGTCGAGCTGGCGCCGCTCCGACTCCGGGTCGACCTTGAGGATGTCGACGTCGTCGACGGTGTCGGTGACGTACCTGTTGACCCCGACGACGACGTCCTGGCCCGAGCGGTAGCGCTCGTGGTAGGAGAGCGCCGACTCCTCGATCTCGCGCTGGATGAAGTCCAGCGCCTCGACCGACCCCCCGAGCGCGGAGACCTTGTCGATCAGCTCCCATGCCCGCTGCTCGATCTCGTCGGTCAGCGACTCGACGAAGTACGAGCCCGCGAACGGGTCGACGGTGTCGGCGGCCCCCGACTCGTGGGCGATCACCTGCTGGGTTCGCAGCGCGATCCTCGCCGAGCGCTCGCTCGGGAGCGCCAGCGCCTCGTCGAACCCGTTCGTGTGCAGCGACTGGGTGCCGCCGCAGACGGCGGCGAAGCCCTGGAGCGCGACGCGGACGATGTTCACTTCCGGCTGCTGGGCCTGGAGCGTCACCCCGCCGGTCTGGGTGTGGAAGCGGATCTTCGTCGATCGCTCGTCGGTCGCCCCGAACCGCTCGTTGACGATCCGCGCCCACATCCGGCGGACGGCGCGGAACTTGGCGATCTCCTGGAAGACGTTGTTGTGGCAGTTGAAGAAGAACGCCAGCCGGGGCGCGAACTCGTCGATCTCGAGCCCCCGCGCGAGCGCCGCCTCGACGTAGGCGATCGCGTTCGAGAGCGTGAACGCCACCTCCTGGACCGCCGAGCAGCCCTTCTCGCGGATGTGGTAGCCGGAGATCGAGATCGTGTTCCACTGCGGGACGTTCTCGCGGCAGTACTCGAAGATGTCGGTCGTCAGCCGCATCGTCGGCTCGGGCGGGTAGATGTAGTTGCCGCGCGCGACGTACTCCTTGAGGACGTCGTTTTGGACCGTGCCCCGCAGCCTCTCCGCCTCGACGCCCTGCTCGGCGCCGACGAGCTCGTAGAGCAGCAGCAGGATCGCCGCCGGGGCGTTGATCGTCATCGAGGTCGAGACCCCGTCGAGCGGGATCTGGTCGAAGCAGATCCGCATGTCCTCGATCGTGTCGATCGCGACCCCGGTCCGGCCGACCTCGCCCAGGCAGAGGGGGTCGTCGGAGTCGCGACCGAGCTGGGTCGGGAGGTCGAACGCCATCGAGAGGCCGGTCGAGCCGTGCTCGATCAGGTAGCGGTAGCGCCGGTTGGTCTCCTCGGCGGTCGCGTAGCCCGCGTACTGGCGCATCGTCCAGAGCCGGTCGCGGTACATCCCGGGGTGGATGCCCCGCGTGTAGGGGTACGAACCGGGCTCGCCGAGGCGCTCGGAGAGGCCGGGGGCGACGTCGTCGCGGTCATACAGGCGGCCGACCTCGATCCCCGAGTCGGTGAAGACGCGCTCGTCGTCGGGGCCGACGACCGGGGCGACGTAGCGGTTCAGGTCCTCGGTGACCGCGCGCTCGGTCTCCGGGTCGGCGCTGCCCTCGCGCGCTGCAGCGCGCTCTGCGTCGGTCTGGCGGGTGGCCATCCGCCTCGAAGGATAGTTGCGGCCCCTACTCGCCGGCCGCGGTCGCGATCGCGCGCTCGACCGCCGCGGCCATTCCCTCCGCCGGGGCGGGATAGGTGTAGGGCCTGACCGCGTCCGCCGACGGGGCGGCCAGGTCGCCGCCGGCAAGCCGGCTCAGCGCGCCGCGGATCGCCCCGCGATCATCGGTGCGGACGACCTCCCCCCCGAGCTCGCCGACGATCCGCCCGGCCTCGGTGCCACCGGCGAGGGCGAGGATCGGCCGCTCGGCCGCGAGATACTCGAACAGCTTGATGTTGAGGAGCTGCGAGCGCGCCGGCGAGGCGAGGAGCAGGAGGGCGTCGGCGGAGCGCTGGAGCGCCAGCGCCGCGGCGCGATCGAGACTGCCGGCGATCGCGATCCGAGCCGGCGCGACATCGGTGGCGAGCAGGGCGCGCTCGTCGGGGGTGAGCGGCCCCGCGACGACGAGCTCGAGTCGCGCCGCGGTCTCGGGGTCGGAGCGCGCGAGCGCGGCGAGGGCCTCGACGAGCGGGCGCGGGTCGCGGCCGAAGCTGCCGAACCTGCCGGTGTAGACGAGCGAGGCGCGCTCCGGGTCGAGGACCTCGGGCGCGGGCGGCTCGGCGCCGCCAGCCGCCGAAGCGGGCAGCGCCTCGGGATCCCAGCCGTTCGGAATCAGCAGCGGCTCGGCGATCCCGCGGGCACGAAGGTCGTCGGCGGCGGGCCGGCTGACGCAGACCACCGCGTCGGCGCCGCCGAGCCAGCGACGCTCGAGCGCCCGGTCGAGCCGCCGCTGGACGGTGGTCGGGAACGGCGGCCGCAGCGGCTCGAAGGTCCACCCGTCGCGGACGTCGGCCACCCACGCGACGCCGCGGCGGCGGAGCGCCCGGCCGACGAGGTGCGCCGACTCCGGCGGTGAGCTGGTGATCACGCAGTCGAACCGCTCGCGACGGTGGAGGCGGAGGGCGCGCGAGCGCGCGAACGGCGCCCAGGCGGCGACGAGCGGCTCGGGGACGAGGACGCTGCTGAGCGGGTGCGGGCGGCCGGAGTAGGTGTCCGACTCGAACATCGCGTCGACCCGGTGGCGGCCGCGGAGCCGGGCGCGCCACCGCTGCGCGTCGGCGGTCCGGACGACGGGCTCGGCGGCGTCGCCGGCGCCCTCGCCGTAGGCCGAGGTCGTGAGCACGGTGACCCGGTGCCCGAGCCGGCGGAGCCACGTGGCCATCGCCGCCGGCCGCAGGGCGCCGGTGTCGCGGCAGGGGGGATAGAAGTAGGCGACGAGGAGCAGGTTCCGGGCCGGGCCGGCGATCATCGCGACGCCCCGAGCTTCGCGCGCCGCGCCTCGATCGCCCCGTCGTAGGCGCCGTCGAGCCGGTCGAGGACGCGCGGCCAGCTCCACTCGCGCTCGGCCTTGGCGCGCCCCCGGGCGCCGATCCGCGCCCGTTCCTCGGCCCCGGCGCGGGCGAGCTCGCGCAGCGCCGCGGCGACCGCGCCGGCGTCGCCGCGCGGGACCAGCACGCCGGTCTCGCCCGCGTCGACGACCGCGCGCACGCCTGGATAGTCGGTGGCGATCGTCGGCAGCCCGCACGCCATCGCCTCGATCAGGACGATGCCGAACGATTCCGGCGGCTCGGTGGTGAGCACGAAGAGGTCGGCAGCGCGGAGGATGCCGGGGAGCTCGGCGTGGGGCACCGCGCCGAGGAAGTGAACGCGCTCGCCGACGCCGGCGGCGGCGGCCCGGCGGCGGAACCCGTCGAGCAGCTCGCCGCCGCCGGCGACGAGCAGGTGGAGCTCGGGCGGTTCGGCGCCGGCCGCGGCGAGCGCGTCGATCGCGACGTCGACGCGCTTGAAGTGGTGGGCGCGGTCGAGCGTCGCGACGAAGGCGGCGACGACCCCCGCCGCCGGGATCCCGAGCCGCTCGCGCAGCCCGGTCGAGTCCGGCCCAGGGGAGAAGGCGTCGGTGTCGACCCCGTTCGGCATCTCGACCAGCTTCTCGGGCTCGTGCTCGCCCGCCCGGCGCAGGTATGAGACCGACGTCGCGTGGTCGGCCGAAAGCACGCACACCCGGTCGGCGGCGCGGATCAGCGCCGGGGCGACGGAGCGCTCGTAGGCCTCGAACACGAGGCCGCGGGGGCCGTTGCCGACGAGCCGGTTCTTGTAGTGGACGAGGAGCGCCTGCGAGCGGGCGCGGCGGCTCGCCGCCCGCGCCAGCAGCGTCAGCTCGGAGCCGAAGATGAACGGGTAGTGGAGGTGGACGACGTCGAAGCCCCGAACTCCCGCCAGCCGCGGGATCAGCGGCGCGTTGCCGATCGCGACCGCCGGCTCGATCCGGTGGACGATCGCCTCGCCCGGGTCGGGCGCCTCGCCCGCAGCCGGTGCGGTGAAGACCTCGACGCGATGGCCGCGCTCGGCCTGCTCGCGCGCGATCCGGAACGCCGTGTTGCCCGCGCCGCCCGGGTAGGGCGGGAAGGTCGCGGTGAGGTGCGCGATCCTGAGCGAGGGCGTCATCGAGCGGGGATGATCGCGGCTCCGCCGCCTCGGCGGCCGCCGGTGCTCGCCGGAGCTACTCGGCCGAGCCGACGAGCCGCTCGACGCCGGCCTCGGCGACGGTGCGCTCGAGGCCGTCGCGCAGGCCGAGCGTCGGCTCCCACCCGAGCAGCTCGCGCGCCCGGGTGATGTCGGGCCGGCGCACCTGCGGGTCGTCGGTCGGGAGCGCCTCGTAGACGATCTCCGACCGCGACCCGGTGACCTCGATCACCGTCTCCGCCAGCTCGAGCAACGTGAACTCGTCGGGGTTGCCGATGTTGACCGGCAGGTGGACGTCCGACTCCGCGAGGGCGATGTAGCCGCGGATCTGGTCGTCGACGTAGCAGAAGCTCCGCGTCTGGCCGCCGTCGCCGAACACGGTCAGCGGCTTGTCCTGGACCGCTTGGCGCAGGAAGGTCGGGATCGCGCGCCCGTCGTGGGGCCTCATCCTGCTCCCGTAGGTGTTGAAGGTCCGGGCGATGCAGGTGTTGACGCCCTGCTGGCGGTGGTAGGCCATCGTCATCGCCTCGGCGTAGCGCTTCGCCTCGTCGTAGACGCCGCGGGGCCCGATCGGGTTGACGTGGCCCCAGTAGTCCTCGGGCTGCGGGTGGACCTGGGGATCGCCGTAGACCTCCGAGGTCGAGGCGAGGAGGAACCGCGCGCGCTTGAACTTCGCCAGGCCGAGCATGTGGTGGGTGCCGTAGGAGCCGACCTTGAGCGTGTGCAGCGGCAGCCGCGCGTAGTCGATCGGGCTCGCCGGCGAGGCGAGGTGGTAGACGAAGTCGATCGGCTCGTCGACGAACAGCGGCTCGGTGAGGTCGTGGTGGAGGAACGTGAAGCGCTCCTCTCGGATGTGCTCGATGTTCTGCAGCGAGCCGGTGTCGAGGTTGTCGACGCAGATCACCCGGTAGCCCTCGGCGAGCAGGTGGTCGCACAGATGCGATCCGAGGAAGCCCGCTCCGCCGGTCACGAGACAGGTCGTCATCGCCGCCACGATAGCCGGGGAGGGGGCGCCCGGAGCGGGTCCGGGGTTGATCCTGGCATGGAGCGCCCAGGCGCCGAGCCCAGCGCCCGGACCAGCGCCGCGGTCGCGCTGCTCGCCGGGCACGAGCCGGCCCTCCGGCGCAGCGCCCGACGACTTTCGATCTGCGCCGACGACGCCGACGACGCGTTCCAGCGGGCGGTGGTGATCCTGCTCACGAAGGCGCCGCCGGGGATCGGCTTTGCCCGCCTTGCCGCCTGGATGCACGTCGTCGTCCGCCGTGAGGCGCTCGCCGTGCGGCGCGAGCGCGAGCGGCTGCTCGCCCCGGTCACCCACGGCACCGTTGGCACGGAGGCTGAGGGGGACCGGGTCGATCGCCTGCCATGCGCGCGGCCGGGACCCGCGGAGCGAGCCGAGCGCCGGGAGCGGTTCGAGGTCGCGGCGCGGCTGCTCGCCGAGCTCAAGCCCGCCGAGCGCCTCGCGATCGTCCTCCAGGCCTGCGGCTACTCCTACGCCGAGATCGGGGCCTCCTGCGGCTGGACCTATACCAAGGTCAACCGGTCTCTAGCAGAGGGCAGGGCCCGGCTTCGCACCGCCGCGGGAACGGAACGGCTGGCCAGCGATCCAGGAAATCACCGCAAAATGCGGCGTTCTACGGATTGACACGAGCGCCCGCGCGGTTAGGTTCGGAGAATCAAAATCGATCTGCCGCAGGCTCGACACCGGTCGGGGGAGGTTCGGGTCCGCGGCTTGACAGCCATATCGCGGGATCCACTTGCGCGGGGGCGGTGCGAAGGGCGGAAAGGCAGTCCATGCGAAAGACATTTGCGATCCTGCTGGCGACAGCGACGATGATTGCGATGCTGGCGCTCCCGGGCGGCGCCGCCGGCCAGACCCCTCCGGGTCTCGTCGACGTCGACATCGCCTGCACGAACCCCGCGGGGCATCAGCCCCCGGGCCAGCAGCCGACATGCACGGGCGGTGCTCACGAGCAGGAGACCGAGGTCCAGAACCGGGCCGGGCACGCCCCGCCCGGGCAGAACAAGTAGCGACGTCCGGTCCGTGGCGCCCAACGGGGCGCCGCGGTCGTGACGACTGCGGGGGCCCGTCCGCGCGGCGGGCCCCCCGCGCTACGAGCCCGGCGGCGGCTCGTACGGGACGTTGCGGACCCCGGGCGCGAAGCGGCGGTAGTGCTGGCGCCGGAGCTGGCGCCGGAGGACCTTTCGCGCGCCCGGGTAGTGCTGGATGTTGTGCGGGTTCCCGGCGGTGACGCTGCGGTAGTAGAGCAGCATCTTCGCCCGCCGCCGGCTGCGCTCCCAGCGGAACAGCTTGCGGACGAAGGCGCCGGAGTGGTCGTTGTCGTAGGGCGAGTACTCGCCGATCACGAACGGCAGCCCGCGCCAGCGGTGGTTCCTGAAGAACCGGTTCAGCGCCGACCAGACCCCGGGGCTGGCCCACTTCGAGTAGATGTCGGCGCCGACCCAGTCGACGAACTTCCGCCCCGGCCAGTAGTTGCGGGGCTGGTTGCCACGGACGTTCGGCGAACCGAAGGTCTGCGGCACCCACATCAGCGCCACCCGGGGGCGCTCGAGGACGGGCGGGACGCCGAGCTGCCGGTAGCGCTCCGCGTTGCCCTTCGCGACCCGGTGGATGCGCGGCATGCCGCGGCTCGTCAGCCGGCGGTTGATCTGCTTGCGCGAGCGCCCCCGGATGATGATCGCGAACCGCCGCCACGCGCGCTTGAACGCCCGCGTGCTCTTGCCCTCGCCCTTGCGGCGGCTGCCGTCGGCGTTGAACGCCGAGTACGGGTTCCAGTGCCCGTTCATCTCCGGCAGCAGCCGGATGTAGACGGTCTGCTCGGCGTTCGCGATCGTCTGCTTGAGCCGGAGTATGTAATGGTCGCCGTGACCGCCCGCGATCTGCTTCGGCGTGATCACCTCCTGGCCGTCACCCGGGGCGGTCGAGAGGCTGAGGACGCCGCGCGTGTTCGTCGCCGACCAGCGATGCAGCGCCCCCGAGGAGCGCAGCGGGACGCCCCAGTGGAAGAACATCTGGAGCAACGCGGGGTGGGCGCGGACCTGCTTCTTGAAGGTCCGGAAGTCCTCGACGTGGCCGGTGTCGGAGACGCCGTGGAAGGCCCGGTTCTTGCCCGGTGAGAAGGGCTTCGCGGCAGCCGGCGGCGCCGCCGCGAGCAGCGACACGGCCACCGCGACGATCAGCCCGCCCGCGATCCCTCTAAGGCTGGACAAGGCTTCGCCTCATGGGTCCTTGAACAAGCTAGCCGGGCGATGGTTGCGCCCGCGGCCCGTACCGCCGCGGGCGCAACGAGTCTTGTGGCGGATCGCGGCGCCTCAGCCGAGCGAGCGCGCGACCTCCTCGAGCAGGTCCATCGCGTCCTGCATCCCGTCCTCCATCCCGGTCGCGATCACAGCGTCGCGGATGTCCCTGCTCGGGTACTGCGAGAGGATCGTCAGCTTCGTCCGCCCGCCGACCTCGGCGAAGGTGACGGTGTTCGCCGCCGCGTCGTCCTCGCTTGGCGGCTCCTCGCCCGGCATGCCCTCGAAGACCTCGGTCGAGACGATCCGTTCGCTCGGAGAGATCTCGTCGAACTCGCCATGGAAGGCAACCTCGAATCCCCCCTCGTCGGTGACCATCACGTAGCGCCAGCTGC
The DNA here is from genome assembly GCA_035461385.1 of Solirubrobacterales bacterium. GTDB lineage: Bacteria > Actinomycetota > Thermoleophilia > Solirubrobacterales > 70-9 > DATHVI01. The sequence goes on along the minus strand of DATHVI010000157.1, from coordinate 9,563 downwards.
CGCCGACCCTGAGGTCGATCTCGGCGACCGTCACCTCGCCGCGCTTCGCGTTCCACCACCGCTTGACCAGCTCCGGGGTCGTCCAGGCCTCGTAGACCAGCCGCCTCGGCGCGTCGAAGTCGCGCGTGATCAGGATCTGGTCGTCGGCCGGCAGCGTCACCTTCGCCGATCGGCTACTCGTCATCGTCATCTCCTCGTTCCTTTCGCTTCAGGTCGTCGAGAACGGCGTCGAGCTCGTCGAAGCGCTCCGACCACATCCGCTCGTAGCCCTTGACCCAGTCGTGGATCGGCTTCAGCGCCCGGCCGTTGAGCCGGTAGAGCCGCTGGCGGCCCTGGGCGCGGACGTCGACCGCGCCGACCTCGCGCAGCACCCGGAGGTGCTTGGAGACCTGCGGCTGGGCGAGGCCCAGTTGATCGACGAGGTCGTTCACGGGGCGCTCGCCGCCGGCGAGGAGATCGAGGATCTCCCGCCGCCTCGGCTCGGCGACGGCGTTGAACGCGTCGGCTGTGGTCGCGGCTCGTGCCATCGGGGACACTATATACCGATATAGGAATATGACATCTCGGCTGCCATCCGCTCTGGTAGTCGACGGCGGCGGCGGCCTGCATCAAGTCCACGGCAAGTTCTGCTCAACACGTGATCTGGACCCGCGCCGTATCGATTCGAACTCGAACGGCTATGTCGAGAAGAGGATCCCGGAGGGCGCGTACGATTGGCTCTATGTGCTTCGTCCGGATGGGTCGGAGTTCCTGAGCCGGGAATGCGACCCAGGCCGTCGTTTCGATCACACCGCAGGACGAGCACCGGATAGGAGCGGTGGCAGAGTCTGGTTTATTGCAGCTGCCTTGAAAGCAGCCGGCCGATGAGGCCCGGGGGTTCGAATCCCTCCCGCTCCGCTCGTTCTTCGACTTCACCCGGCCGGATCACCGGGTATGACGTCGGTCGCGGTTGGACAATCACCGTAGAAGCGCCATGGGGGCTGGAGAGGCCCCCCTGGCCGACGGCGGTCGATCGAGATCGATCGCGGTGACGAACTGCGCCGCGAGAGTCGCGCTCGCGCGCTCGGGTCGTCTCCGCGATCAGCGTCCGCACCGTTCGCGCCTCAGTCAACGAGATCGGAGTTTGTCCTATGGCACCTGACAGCAAACCGCCGGCGATCGAGGTCCGCGACCTCCGCGTCCGCCGGGGCGGCAACCTGGTCCTCGGCGGGATCTCGCTCGACGTCCCGCGCGGCGTCGTCACCGGGCTGCTCGGGCCGAGCGGCTCGGGCAAGACGACGCTGATGCGCTCGGTCGTCGGCGTCCAGATCGTCGAGGCGGGAGCGCTGACCGTCCTCGGCGAGCCCGCCGGAGCCCCCGCCCTGCGCCGGCGGGTCGGCTACGTCACCCAGGCACCGTCGGTGTACGCCGATCTGACCGTGCGCGAGAACCTGAGCTACTTCGCCCGGGTAGCCGACGTCCCGCAGCGCCGGATCGGCGAGGTGGTCGCAAACGTCGGTCTCGGGCCGCAGGAGGGGCAGGTCGTCGGCACGCTGTCCGGCGGCGAGCGTGGCCGCGCCTCGCTCGCGGCGGCGCTGCTCGCCGACCCCGAGGTCCTCGTCCTCGACGAGCCAACCGTCGGGCTCGACCCGGTGCTGCGGCGCGAGCTCTGGGGCACGTTCCACTCGCTGGCCGACGCGGGCAAGGCCCTCCTCGTCTCGACCCACGTGATGGACGAGGCCGAGCGCTGCGACGAGCTGGTCCTGATGCGGGCGGGCGAGATCGTCGCCTCCGGAGCCCCCGATCGCCTTCGCGCCGAGACCGGCACCGGCGACATCGAGAGCGCGTTCCTCGCGCTCGCGGAGGGCGAGGGGACGAGCCGATGAGCGCCAGGATCACCCTCGCGACCGCGCTCCGCGTCGGCTCCCAGCTGATCCGCGACCGGCGGACCCTCGCCCTTGTCGTCGTCGTCCCGCCCGGCCTGATCGCGCTGCTCGACTACATCTTCGACCAGCAGCCGCAGGCGTTCGAGCGCGTCGGCCCGCCGCTGGTCGGCATGTTCCCGCTGATCATGATGTTCCTGATCACCTCGATCGCGATGCTGCGCGAGCGCACCACCGGCACGCTCGAGCGGCTGATGTCGATGCCGCTGTCGAAGCTCGACCTGCTCGCCGGCTACGGGCTCGCTTTCGCGCTCGTCGCCGCCGTCCAGGCGACGATCACCGCCGGCGTCGCGTTCGGCCTCCTCGACATGCCCGCCGAGGGACCGATCTGGGCGCTGGTCGCGCTCGCGGTCGCGAACGCGGTCCTCGGGATGGCGCTCGGCTTGTTCCTGAGCGCGTTTGCGACGAGCGAGTTCCAGGCCGTCCAGTTCATGCCCGCGTTCATCCTCCCCCAGCTCCTGCTCGCCGGTCTGTTCGTCCCCCGCGACCAGATGCCGGACGTGCTCGAGACGATCTCCGACTTCCTTCCGTTCACGTACGCCTACGACGCCCTGGCGAAGGTTGCCGTCGACGACTTCGACGGCCGCCTCTGGCTCGACGTCGGCGTCGTCTGCGGCTGCATCGTCCTCGCGCTCGTGCTCGGGGCGATGACGTTGCGGCGCCGGACGGCGTGACGGGGCCGCGGCCCACGGGCCCTTACAATCGAAGGCCCTCCCGGAGAGGTGGCCGAGTGGCTGAAGGCACTCGCCTGCTAAGCGAGTAGGGGGCGCAAGCTCTCTCGCGGGTTCGAATCCCGCCCTCTCCGCTTCCGAGGAAGGGTTGATGAGACTCCGCGGCCGGAACTTCGCGATCGCGCTCGCCGCTCCGGCTGCGGTGGTCCTCCTCGCGCTCTCGCTCGGCGGCGCAGGCGGCGACGGCGACGGCGGCAACGACGCGAGCCCCCCCGACCGCGCCGAACCCGCGCCCGTCGCGGCACCTGCTTCGCCGGGCGGCGCAGGCGGCGACGGCGGCAACGACGGGAGCCCCCCCGACCGCGCCGAACCCGCGCCCATCGCGGCAACTGCTTCGCCGGCGCCCGCGGATCGGGCGCGGCGCGACCGTCACCGGCTGCGGCTCGCGGCCCCGAAGCGTGCCCATCCGATCGTCTGGGTCCGCCGCCGCGAGCGGATCGCGGTCCGGACCGAGCCGGGGAGCGGGAAGCTGGCCGAGGTGCTCGAGCGCAAGACCGACTTCGGCTCGCCGACCGTGCTCGGGGTCGTGCGCCGGTTCAAGCGCTGGGTCGGGGTCAGCGTGCCGAGCCTGCCGAACGACGAGCTCGGCTGGATCCGGCTCGACTCGCGGCGATTGCGCTCCGGCTGGGTACGGGAGTCGATCGTCGTCGACCGCTCGGAGCGCCGCGCCGTGCTCCGCAGGGGCGGCCGGCCGGTGCGCTCGTTCAAGGTCAGCGTCGGCGCTCCCGGATCGGAGACGCCGCCGGGCCGGTTCGCGGTCACCGACACCTTCCGCGGCGGGCTGAACCCTGCCTACGGCTGCTGCGCGCTGGCGCTGAGCGCAATCCAGCCGAACCTCCCGTCGGGATGGCTCGGCGGCAACCGGATCGCGATCCACGGCAACGGCGTTGGCGGGCCGCTCGGCGCCGAGGTCTCGAGCGGCTGCGTGCGCGCCGCCGACGAGGACGTCGACGCGCTTGTCGACGCGGTCCCGCTCGGGACGCCGGTCTTCATCCGCTGACGATGCGGTCGGTCGGCGCCGTCGACGCCGCCGCGGCCGCGGACGCGATCGAGCGCGACCTGCGCGCGGTCGGCACGCCCGAGCGGGCGGAGGGCGAGCGGCCGTACCTGAAGAGCGAGGTCGAGCACGTCGGCGCCACCGTGCCGGAGATTCGCAAGGCGGCGAAGGGCTTCTCGAACGGACATCCGGACCTCACCCGTCGCGAGCTGGTCGCGGTCGTCGAGGCGCTGTGGTCGAGGCCGATCCACGAGCGCCGGATGGCCGCGGTCGAGCTGCTCGCCGCCCACCAGGCGCTGCTCGACGCCGCCGATCTCGACCTCGTCGAGCGACTGATCCGCGGATCGGGAACGTGGGCCCTCGTCGACGGCCTCGCGATCGGCGTCGCAGGTCGGCTGCTCGACCGCGATCCGGACGTCGCCGCCCGACTCGACAGCTGGGCGGGCGACGAGGACCTCTGGGTCCGACGGGCGGCGCTGATCGCGTGGCTCGTCCCCGTGCGCGGTGGCGCGCCGCTCGGGCGGTTCGGCGACTACGCCGACGCGATGCTCGCCGAGCGCGAGTTCTTGATTCGCAAGGCGATCGGTTGGGTGCTCCGCGAAGCCGGCAAGCGACGCCCCGACGAGGTCTTCGACTGGCTTGCGCCGCGCACCGGCCGCGCCTCCGGGGTCACGGTCCGCGAGGCCGTGAAGTACCTCCCCGAGGCAGGCCGCGAGGAGCTGATCGCGGCCTGCCGGGAACGCCGCGCGGCGCGCTGACCGAGCCGGGCGGCGGCGGGCCGGCCCGGGGCGTAACCTCACGCCGTCTCCGGTGAATGTCAGGCAGATGAGCGACGCCCGTGACCCGCTCAGCAGCGACGCGCTCGACGTCGTCGTCCAGCTCCTGTTCGAGCTCGGCGACGAGGGCGATGCGCCGTGGACGTTCTACGACCGGATCTGCGAGGCGGTCTGCCGGCTGACCTCGATGGAGCGGGCGGTGCTGTTCCTCTACGACGAGGAGCGCAAGATCGTCCTCCCGGCCGGCAGCCACGGGGTCGGGCACGAGATCCTCGCCCACGCCTACGGCACCGTTCAGGAGACCCCGATCGCCCAGCGGGCCGTCGCGCAGGGGGAGGTCCTCGAGACGGCCGACCTCGCCAGCGACATCCCCGCCCGCTACGCGAGCATCCCCGACATCGTCAAGCTCACCTGCACCCCGGTCGCCGCCGCGGGCCGGGCGCTCGGGGTGATCTTCGCCGACCGCGGCGGCCGCCAGTTCGAGCTCTCCGACAGCGAGCGGGGGACGATGCGGGCACTCGGGCGGACCGCGGCGCTCGCGACCCACGTTCGCCACGCGACCGTCCAGCGCGAGCGCGGGCGCACCCTGCTCGAGCGGGTCGAGCTCGCGCGCGAGGTCCACGAGCGGGTGATCCAGCGGCTGTTCGGGGTGTCGATGGTCCTCGGCACCGAAGGCGACCTCGATCGCTCCGACCGCGAGCGCGCGGCGGCGGAGATCGAGTCCGCCCTCGGCGAGCTCCGCGACGCGCTCGCGCGCTCGCTCGAGCCGACCGAGGAGCCCTCGCGCGCGACGCTGCGCGCCGAGCTCGAGCGGCTCGGCCGCCAGTACAAGCACCTCCCGCTCGAGGTGAGCTGGGAGGAGGGGGTCGAGGTCCCCGCCGGGCTCGAGCCGCTTGCGGTCTCGGTCCTGACCGAGGCGCTCACCAACGCCGAGAAGCACGCCGAGCCGTCCGAGGTTCGGGTCACGGTCGGGCGCTCCGATGGGGCGTTCGCGCTCGAGGTGCGAAACGACGGCCTCGCCGCCGGTCAGCCCGAGGGACGCGCGCGCGGGATCGGCTCCGGGCTCGGGCTGCGGCTGGCGGCATACGAGTCGCTCCAGCGCGGCGGGATGCTCGAGTTCGGCGCCGAGGGAGCGGAGTGGCGCGTGCGGCTGGTCCTGCCGTCGGGGGACGTCGAGAGCGTCGTCGGGGAGGCGGCGCCGTGAGCGTCGTGGAGCGGCGGTGAGCCGGCGCGGCGACACCGGCGAGGGGCCGCTGCGGGTCCTCGTCGTCGACGATCACGCGGTCGTCCAGTGGGGGTTCAAGGTGCTGCTCGGCAAGCAGCGCTGGGTCGAGCGCTGCGCGGTCGCGTCCGATCCCGAGGAAGCGCTCGCCGAGACCCGCCGCGTCAATCCCCACGTCGCCCTCGTCGACCTGTTCCTCGGCGAGCGCTCCGGCGCCGAGCTCTGCGAGGCGATCCGCGCCGCCTCGCCGCAGACCAAGGTGCTGCTGATCTCCGGCGTCGGCTGGATCTCGCCGCAGGCCGCGAGCGCGGCGGGCGCGTCGGGCTTCGTCTCCAAGGACTGGAGCGCCGACGAGGTCGCGATGGCGGTGCGGATGGTCGGCAAGGGGATGACCGTCTTCGCCCGCCAGGAGGAGGCGCCCGTGACCCCGCTGTCGGAGCGCGAGCGCGAGGTGCTGGCGCTGATGGCCTCGGGGGCGACGAACCGCGAGATCGCCGCCAGCCTCTACCTCTCGCCGCACACGGTCAAGGAGCACACGAGCGCGCTCTACCGCAAGCTCGGCGTCCGCAACCGGGCCGAGGCGGTGCGGCGGGCGGAGCGCCTCGGCCTGACGACCTGAGCAACCCCGCCCGCCCGCCGCCGGGCGTCACGCGGCCTGCGGCGCCGGCTCCAGCCCTGCCGCGAACTGGTCCAGCGAGGTGGCGTCGGCGAGCAGCCGTCGCTCGTGAGCGCGCACGCGGCGATCGCTCAGCGCCTCGCCCAGCTCGACGTAGAGCCGGGCCGAATCCGGGGCGAACCCGCTCGCGATCAGCGCTTCGACGATCTCCGGGCCGGGTGGCTGGACGTACTCGAGCCCCGGGTGGCCGATCCGCTCGCCGACGATCCGGGTCGCCCCGGCGAAGCTGATCTCCGTTCCGACCACCTCGCGGACCGCGAAGCCCTCCCACGCTGGCGTCCGCAGGGCTTCCGCCGCGATCGCGCCGACGTCGCGCGTGGCGACCATCGGCACCGCGACGTCGGGCGCGATCGCGTCGGCGTACACCCCGTGCTCCTCGATCGCCGGCAGGGCAGCAGCGAAGTTCTCGAAGTACCAGCCGGGTCGCAGCGCGAGCACGTTGACGCCGTCGAGCGCGCGCAGGCGCTCCTCCTGGGCGTGGAGGCTGGCGAGGAAGCCCGTTCCCTCGGCGAGCTCGGCGCCGAGGCTCGCGTGACGCACCGGTCTCGTCGGAGGGGGGGCCGATGCGGAGCACCCTGAGCCTGATGGCGGCCGAGGCTCAGCAGATGCGTCCGGGTGGGGAGGCGGTGATCACCCGGCTGGGCGACGTGCTCGTGATTCAGGCGATCAGGGCCTGGATCGAGGGCGACCCCGAGGCGCAAAGGGGCTGGCTGGGGGCACTTCAGGATCCTCGGATCGGTCCCGCGATCGCGCTCATCCACCGTCACCCCGAACGGGCGTGGACGCTGGGCTCGCTCGCGGCCGAGGTGGCGATGTCGCGGTCTGCGTTCGCCGCCCGGTTCACCGAGCTGGTCGGCGAGCCGGCGATGCGCTACCTGGCCCGGTGGCGGATGCACCTGGCGGCGACCGCGCTCCGCGACGGGGCGACGGTCACCGAGGTGGCGGACCGGTTCGCTATCGCTCCGAGGCCGCGTTCAGCCGCGCCTTCAAGCGCATCGTCGGCGAGCCGCCCGGCGCTGTTCGTCGTGGTGGAGCGGAGGACCCCTCGGAGGCGCTGATCCGCACCAGCGCCTGACGATCGGCGACGGGGCGCGCCCGCCGAGCGCGCGTCCCGCTCCCACGCACCCCCCCGGCCCCACCCCGGATCACCCCCCCAGGTGGGGGGTTTGGGGGTGTCCGGGGTTCACCTTCGGCGCCGACCGAGGTAACTGTCGTACGTGAGCGCTTCCCCCATGCACGACCTCGCCCTCCTCTTCCCGGGTCAGGGCGTCGGCGACGAGTCCGCGCGCGAGCTCGTCGCCAGCGAGCGACCCGACCTGCTCGAGCTCGCCTACGAGCTCGTCGGCGAGGATCCGTTCGCGCGGATCGCCGACGGCACCCGCTTCGCCCAGCCGGCGATCTACTGCGCCTCACTCGCCGGGCTCGAGCGCCTCGGCCGGCCCGAGGCCGGGATGCTCGCCGGGCACTCGCTCGGCGAGATCAGCGCCCTCGCCGCCGCGGGCGTCGTCGACGACGCCGACGGCCTGCGGATCGTCGTCGAGCGCGGCCGGCTGATGGACGCCGCCGCAGCCTCCGGCGAGGCCGGCGGCATGCTCGCGGTCGGCGGCGATCGCGACCAGGCCCAGGAGCTCGCCTCGAGCCACGGCCTCACGCTCGCAAACGAGAACTCGCCGCGCCAGTTCGTCCTCTCGGGACCGGAGAAGCTCCTCGACGCCGCCACCGCCGCGGCGAAGGAGGCGGGGCTGCGGGCGAAGCGGCTCGCCGTCAGCGGCGCCTTCCACTCCCCGGCGATGGAGACCGTGGTCGCCTCGTTCGAGGACTTCCTCGACGGGGTCGAGTTCTCCGAGCCGCGGGTCCCGGTGCTCTCCTGCGTCACCGCCGCCCCGTTCGGCGCCGACGTTCGCGCGACCCTCGCTTCGGCGATCACGAAGCCGGTCCGCTGGGTCGAGGTGCTGCGCCGCCTGCGCGAGGAGGGCGGGGCGCGGTTCGTCGACGTCGGCCCCGGCAAGGTGCTCGCCGGCCTCGTCAAGCGGACCCTCGACGGGGTCACGATCGAGACCAATCAGATTCCGGAGGCCCAGGGTGTCTGAGGCCCGCCTCGAAACGGGGATCGAACCCGCCGCCGCGGTCAACGGCGCCGAACCGGCGCCGCGGGCGCTGCGAACCGCGGGGATCGCGTCGATCGCCGCCGCGGTTCCGGCGCGGGCGGTGCCGAACTCGGAGATCGCCGGCCCGCTCGGCATCGACGACGACTGGATCGCCTCCCGGACCGGGATCCGCGAGCGCCGGATCGCCGGCGAGGGCGAGACCCTGGTCGGCCTCTCCTCGGCCGCCGCCGCCGAGGCGCTCGAGCGAGCGGGGATCGAGCCGACCGAGATCGACCTCGTGATCGTCGCCACCTTCACCCCCGACGACCTCCAGCCCCACGCGGCGCCGCTCGTCGCCCGCGAGATCGGGGCGACTCGAGCCGGCGCGACCGACGTCGGCGCCGCCTGCTCCGGGTTCCTCTACGGCCTCTCGCTCGCGAGCGCCCAGGTCGAGTCCGGGCGCGCGGACGCGGTCGTCGTCGTCGGCGCCGACTTCGCCACCAGGGTCACCGACTTCACCGACAAGCGGACCGCCGGGCTGTTCGGCGACGGCACCGGCGCCGCCGTGGTCACTGCCGGCGGCCCGGGATCGATCGGCCCGCTGCTGCTCCGCGCCGACGCCGGAGGCGCCCACTTCATAACCGCGACTCACGAGGAGCGCAAGCTGCGGATGGACGGCCGCCAGACCTTCCGGGCCGCGGTCGCGGCGATGAGCGAGGTGACGCTCGAGGTCGCCGAGGCCGCCGGCGTCGCCCTCGACGAGATCGACCTGTTCGTCTACCACCAAGCCAACGGCCGGATCCTCTCGGCCGTCGGCGAGCGCCTCGACCTGCCCGCCGACCGGGTCGTCGACTGCATCGAGCGCTACGGCAACACCTCCGCGGCAACCGTCCCGATCGCGCTCACCGAGGCCGCCGCAGACGGGCGCCTGGCCCCGGGCACGACGGTGCTCCTCGGGGCGTTCGGCGCCGGCTTCACCTGGGCCGGGGCGATCATCGAGTGGGGGGGTGTGGCGTGAGCGGCGCAGTCGAAACCGCGGCCGCGACCGCCGAGGCGACCGCCGCCCGGACCCGCGAGGGCTGCGCGCTCGTCACCGGTGCCTCGCGCGGGATCGGCGCCGCCGTCGCCCGCGCGCTCGCCGCCGACGGCTGG
>DATHVI010000156.1:0-1801 GCA_035461385.1 Solirubrobacterales bacterium | reverse complement strand
ACGGCCGACTTCGCGTCGGCGTCGTTGGCCTTGTCCCTCTGGTTGAAGAACGACGGGATCGCGATCGCGGCGAGCAGGCCGAGGATCAGCATCACGACCAGGAGCTCGACGAGGGTGAAACCCGACTCGCTCTGAGCCCTGACGCGTAGCTTGTTGAACATTGAAGTCCTCCTTGGACTCATCTGCTTGCGCCAGAGCCCTGTCCAGGCATCGCCCGGAGAGTTCTGGCCGTCTACGCGCTGACTATCGGGACCCCGGGGAGATCCCCTGATCCCCCGGCCCCTGGGGTGGACATCCGTCCGATCTGGGGGCCAGTCCCTAGACGCGGCGTTCCCCAGCCCTGTCCCGCCCAGGACGGGGTGAACGCTTGGAAACCGCGATCGCACGCGCCATCGGCGCCCGCCGGGCGCCCGTAAGCTGGGTTCGTGGCCGCCCGCCGACTCGTGATTGTGATGCTCGTCCTGCTCGGGATGTCGGTGCTTGCGGCGGCGCTCGTCCCCCCGCCGCCGGTCAACGACCAGGAGCGGGAGGAGACGACCGTGACCGAGCCCCCCACTGCCGCCGATGCCCGCGGGGAGCTGGTCACGGCCAAGATCGATGCCGGCGCCGTCGAGCAGAAGACGATCCGGGCTCGGGTCGGCGACCAGCTCGCGCTCACCGTCCGAGCCCGCGAGGCGGATCAGGTCGAGATCCCGGAGCTCGGCGAGCTCGAGTTCGCCGCCCCGCTCGCGCCGGCGCGCTTCGACATCCTCACCTGGGAGGAGGCGACGTACGCGGTCCGCCTGGTCGACGCCGACCGGGTGATCGGGCGGATCGTCGTCGACCCGCGCGACGAGGGTGAGGGCGAGGACCGGCGATTGACCGATGCCCCGAACGGGAATCAGTGAGCGCGGGGTGCCGGGCCGATGATCGAGCTGAAACCGTGGATGCTGCCGCTGATCGTCGTCGCGATCGTCGTCCCGCTGATCGCCGGACTCGTCCTGCTCGGGCCGCAGGGAATGCTTCTCGCCGCGCTGGTCGTCGGTATCGCGATCGTGCTCATCGTCGCCCGCCCCGGCCGCGGGCGGCGGATCGAGGTCGCGCCCGGTGGTGACCGCCGCCACCACCTGCTGATCGTCGCCGCCGCGGCGATCGACTCGCCACGCTTCGCCGAGCGGATCGCCCGCCGCGCCGAGGAGGCCGCGGGCGAGGGCACCGCCCCGGACGTGCTCGTCCTCTCCCCCGCGCTGAACCCGATGCTCCACCACTGGGCCGTCGACGTCGCCGACGCCCGCGCCAGAGCGCAGGCGCGGGTGGAGACTTCACTCGCCCGCCTCGCTCGGGCCGGTATCGACGCGCGCGGGTCGGTCGGCGACTCGAACCCGATGCTTGCGATCGAGGACGCGCTTCGGGACTTCCCCGCCGACGAGGTGCTGGTCGTCGCCGACGAGGAGCTCGCGAGCGACCTCGCGAGCGAGCTCGGGGAGCGACTCGACCGGCCCGTCGAGGCGGTCGCGGTGCTCCCGGACCCCGAGCTTGAACCGGGCTCGTAACCGGCCCGCGAGCCGGGGCCACCCCGTCGCGCCGCAGCTTCACGCGATTTGTCAGGGACTCAGGTTTCAGCCCCGACCGATGAGGTAATGGGACCATGGACGATTGCGCCTGCCCTCCGGCTGCGGATCCCGAGCCGACCTCGACGCGCGCATGACCGACGGATCCCCAGATCCAAGCTTCGACCATCGCGCCCTGCTCTACGCATGGGAGGAGGAGTTCATCGCCGGCGCGCTGCCGTTCGTGCGCGAGGGACTGAGCCGCGACGAGC
>DATHVI010000155.1:0-13728 GCA_035461385.1 Solirubrobacterales bacterium | reverse complement strand
GAGCTACCCGCGACTTCGTCGCTAGCCCGGACGAGCCTTCGCGGCTCTACGCTCGGTGAGCTCGCGCAGCCACTGCGCGAACTCGGGGCGCGACTGCCAGTCGCTTCGGAAACGCTCGGCGCCGCCCTCGGTGAGCGGGTGCCGGGTCATCTGACGGAGCACCTTCGCCGGCACGGTCGCGATCTCGCACCCGAGCCGGGCGGCGGCGATCACGTGCTCGGGGTGGCGGATCGACGCGGCGATGATCTCCGAGGTCACGCCGCCCGCCCGGAAGCACTCGACGATCTCCCCGACCACCTTGCTGGAGTCGACCGAGATGTCGTCGAGCCGGCCCATGAAGCAGGAGACGTAGGTCGCTCCGGCGCTCGCCGCAAGCATCGCCTGGTTCGGCGAGAAGACGAGGGTCATGTTGACCGGGATCCCGTCCGAGGTGAGCGCGTGGGCCGCCGTCAGGCCGGCCTCGCAGAACGGCACCTTCACCGTCAGGTGCTCGTGGAGCTCGCGCAGGGCGCGGCCCTCGGCGATCATCCCCGCGGAGTCCTCGGAGACGACCTCGGCCGAGACCGGGCCGCCGACGAGATCGCAGATCCTGCGGACGATGTCGCCGGGGTCGCCGTCCTCCTTGGCGAGCAGCGACGGATTGGTGGTCGCGCCGGCGAGGACGCCCCAGGCGGCGATCTCCTCGACCTCGGCGACGCTGCCGGTATCGATGAAAAGCCTCATGCGGTTGAACTTAGCGCCTTTGCCGGATCGATCCCCTCCGCCTCGGCCACCGCCGGCCAGGCCTCGGCCTCGGCCCGGATCCGCCGCCGGTCCCAGCCGAGCTCGCGTCCGATCGCCTCGGCGATCGCGAGCACCGACTCCGCGGTGCGGAGCTGTGGCGCGGCGACGATCCCGAGCCGCGTCCGCCGCAGGAGCACGTCGGCGACGGAGCGGGCCTGTTCGAGCCGCGCGGCGAGGGCCGCCTCGGCGAGCAGGTCCGGGCGGCCGGGGACGATCGGGGCGGAGAGCTCGGGGTGCTCGGCGGCGAGCCCGAGGACGACCCGCGCCGCGTGCCCGTAGCGGAACGCGAGCAGCTCGCGGTAGCCGGCCGGGAGAGCGCCCTCCGAGAGCTCCTCGGGAGGGTCGAGGTCGCGCTCCCCCGCGACCATCCCGAGCGGGATGTCATCGGTGCGGCAGGGGGCGATCCGCCCCTCGCGCTCGACCATGCGGTCGACGACCTGCTCCGCCATCCGCCGCCACGTGGTCAGCTTGCCGCCGGTGATCGTCAGCATCCCCGACGAGGTCTCATAGAGCTCCGCGCGGCGCGAGATGTCGACGGACTTGCGCGGGTCGCCGGTCGAGATCAGCGGCCGCACGCCGGCGAAGGCCCCGGTTACGTCGCCGGGGCCGAGCGTGGTCCCGAACAGGGCGTTGACGGCGTCGAGCAGGTAGGCGACGTCCTCGGGAGGAGCGCTGACCCGGGCGAGGTCGCCCTCGTAGTCGTTGTCGGTGGTCCCGATCAGCACCCGCCCGTACCAGGGCAGGGCGAAGACGGTCCGCTCCTCCCCCGCCGGGACGATGCACGCGGCCTCGATCGGAAGGGCCTCGCCGGCGACGGTGATGTGGGTGCCGCGACTCGGGGCGATCCGCGGCACGTCCTCCTCCCCCGCGATCTCCTCCGGCCGGATCCGGTCGGCCCATACCCCGGTCGCGTTGACGACGTTGTCGGCGCGGACCTCGAACCGCTCGCCCGACTCGGCGTCGACGCAAGCGACCCCGGCGGCGAGCCCGTCCGCCTCGACGAGCCCGGTGACCTCGGCGCGGTTGACGCAGACGGCCCCGAACCGCTCGGCCTCGCCGAGGATCGTCAGCACGAGGCGCGCGTCGTCGGTCTGGCAGTCGTAGAACAGGTAGCCGCCGGCGGGGTCGCGGCCGGCGAGCGCCGGGAGCAGCTCCGCAACCTCGGCCGCGTCGATCGCCCGGTGGCGGTCGGGCGCCCAATAGTCGGCGGCCTGCTGGCGGGCGGCGCGCTCGCGCCGCGCCTGGCCGACCCGCGTGGTCGCCATGACGTCGTACATGTTGAGCCCGATTCCGAGCATCCGGCTAGGCCGGTCCTCGCCGAGGGTCGGGACGACGAACGGCGTCGGGTAGACGAGGTGCGGGGCGAGCTGGACCAGGAGTTGGCGCTCGAGCAGCGCCTCGCGGACGAGCCCGAGGTCGAAGCTCTGGAGGTAGCGAAGGCCGCCGTGGACCATCTTCGACGAGCGGCTCGAGGTGCCCGCCGCGTAGTCGTCGCGCTCGACGAGCGCGACCGCGTACCCGCGCGAGGCCGCGTCGAGGGCAACCCCCGCGCCGGTGACGCCGCCGCCGATCACGACGACGTCGAAGCGCTCGGCCGAGACGGCGTCGAGAGCGTCGGCGCGGGCGAGCACGGCGTCGGTGCTAGTCCAGGTAGGCGACGACGCTCGCCGCCGGCTCGCGCTCGGGCGGCTCGCGATCCTGGACCGGGTAGCCGAGGTGGATCAGCCCGACGAAGCGCTCGTCCGGGCCGAGGCCGACCGCTGCCCGCCCCGCCTCGGTGCGCAGGACCTCGGGGGTCCGCCAGTAGCCGGCGAGCCCGCGGGCGTGGGCGCTCAGCAGGACGAGGTAGGTCGCGCAGGCGGTCGCGTGCAGGTCCTCCTCGTCCTGCACCGGGTCGCCGCCGAGGCGCGCCGAGGCGACGACCAGGGTCGGCGCGCGATCGAGCTTCGACCCCGCCTCGGGACCCGCCGCCCGCTTCAGCCGCGCGAGCGCCTCCGGGCCGAGGACGCGGAACCGCCACGGGTTGGTGAGGTGGTGGTTCGGCGCCCACCGGGCGGCATCGAAGAGCTCATCGAGCACCTCGCGAGGCACCTGCTCAGGCCGGTAGGCCTTGTGGGTCCGCCGGGTTCGGATTGCCGTCTCGACGTCGATGGCCGAAACCTAGATGATTGATCGCACGGCCGCGCCCGCCCCGGCGCAGGGGATCAATCATCTCGCGGCTCGCCGCCCGTCCGGGGCGGCCTCGATCGATGAGGCCGTAGTCCGAGCGCCCGGCGTGCTACGGGATGTTCTTCTTCACCTCGCACTTGATCGCCCTGTCGCGCCCCGGCCCTCCGCTGCAGGTGTCGCGCCCGGGTCCGCCGTTGAGGGTGTCGCGTCCGGGCCCGCCGCGGAGCCGGTCGTTGCCCGGGCCTCCGATCACGAGGTCGTTCCCGGCCGCGCCCTGGACGGTGTCGCGCCCGCGCCCCGCGCAGACGATGTCCTTGCCGCCACGCGCTCGGACCCTGTCGTTGCCCATGTAGGCGACGATCACGTCCCGCTTCGCCGTCCCGACGAGCGTGTCGGGGCCGTCGGTGCCGTAGAGCGTCGCCGGCTTGCCCTGGCACTCCGCCGGCTCGCGGGCCCAGTCGGGGTTGCCGTCGAAGACGCCGGGCGCGTCGTTGACGACGAGCTCGACCGGCCCGGTGGCGTCGGAGTTGCGGTGGACGAGCGCTCCGTTGGAGAAGATCCCCTTGGCGAAGATGATCTTCGTCCCGTCCGGCGACCAGGCGCAGTTGTAGTCGCCGGTGCTGCCCATCCCGGAGTTGGCGGAGACGTCGATGCCCGGGGCGTTGAATCCGGTCGCGTCGACCTTGTAGACATCGGCCGCGTCCGATCCGAACGGCCCGCGTGTGTAGCACATCTCGTCCCCGCCGGGCGACAGCGACGGCTGGTACTCGGCGGTCGCGCTGTTGATCACGAACTCACCGAAGATCTGGCTGTTGTCCGACGGCTCCTTGTAGATGTCATGGTCGCCCGGGACAGCGGTGGTCGCCCGCGAGTAGTAGATCGTCTGACCGTCGGGCGACCAGACCGGCTTGCCCTCGATCACGTTCGGGCTGCTGGTGAGGTTGACCGTGCCGCCGCCGATCGTCGTGATCAGGATGTCCTGCTGCCCCGAGCCGTCGGTGACCTCGCTCTCGTAGGCGACCTTCGTCCCGTCGGGCGAGAACGCGGGCCGGTCGTCGCGCACGGTGCCGTTCTGGGTGATGTTCGTGCGGCCGCCGAGCTCGACGTCGTGGACCCAGATGTCCTCCTGCGTGGCGCCGTTCCAGAGCGCGTAGACGAGCCGCCTCGCGTCTCCGTCCCAGTTCGGATGCCGGTGCTGGCCGGCAGCCGTCGTCAGCGGTGGTCCGACCTGCGCGCCGGGACCGTCGACGATGTACACGTCGGCGCTCGCGTCGCCGCCTACGCCGCGTCCGCTGACGAACGCGATCTTCCCGTTCCGCCCCTGGAAGACGCCGAACGCCGCCGTCGGCAGGGCGAGCAGGAAGACCGCGCAGCCAACCCCGACGAACCACTTCGCAGCCTTGCCCATGCGCTCTATCTCCTCTGTCGTGGTGATGCTCGCTGACGGAGCGGCCGTGCCGGTCCAGCAGCGCGCTGCCTCGACGATAACCGATCCCCGCCCGGCGATCAACGAACGCGCGAAGCGCCGAACCGCAAGGAGCGCTCAATCGTGAGCCGGCTCGGCCGCGTCTACGCGCGTCCCCTCGACGTCGACTCGCGGCAGCAGCCGGTCGGCCCAACTCGGCAGCCACCAGCTCATCCGCCCTCCGATCGCGAGCAGGGCCGGCGCGAGAGTCAAGACCGACATCGCCGCGAGCGCGACCCCGACCGAGAGCCCGACGCCGAACTGCTTCACCGTCGGGTCCCCGTTGAGGATGAAGCTGGCAAAGACGGCGATCATGATCAGCGCCGCAGCGGTGATCACCCGCGCCCCGCTCGCGAGGCCGGCGACGATCGCCTCGCCATCGGTTGACGCATTGGAACGGTGCTGCTCGATCTGGCTGACCAGGAACACCTGGTAGTCCATCGACAGCCCGAACAGCACCGCGAACATGATCAGTGGGACGAAGCTCGCAATCGGGTCTGTGCCGCTCGCCGTATCGACGCCGACGAGGCCGAGGCCCCAACCGAACTGGAAGCACGCCGTGACGACCCCGAACGCGGCCATCACCGAGAGCACGTTCGCGATCGCCGCCTGCGCCGGGACGAGCAGCGAGCGGAAGGCGAGCGTCAGGACGGCGAACCCGAGGGCGATCACGACCAGGATCACCAGACCGAGGCGTGAGGAGATCGCCGTGGCGAGGTCGACGTACGAGGCCGTCTGCCCGCCGACGTAGGCGTTCGCGTCGGTGCCGGCGGTCCGGGTCGGGATCACGTAGTCGCGGACGGTGCGAACGAGGTCGGCGGTCTCCGGGTCCGCCGGGTCGGTGGTGGCGATGACGGTGAAGATCGCGGCGTCGCCGGGATCGTTGATCTGCGGGGGCGAGACGAGGTCGACGCCGATCGTCTGCGAAAGCCCGCGCTGGAGCTTGACCAGCCGTGGGTCGGTGCCTCGCGGATCGCCGCCCGCGTTGGTCAGCTCGCGCGTGAGCTCGGCCTTGAGCTCCTTCGCCTGCTGCTCTTGGATCTCGGCCACCTGCTGCATCGCCTCGAGCTCGGCCTTCTGGGCCCGCAGGTTCGCGGCCTGGATCTGCGCCGCCGCAGCGGCCTGCTCGAGCGCCTCGCGCTGGGCGAGCAGCCCCGCCGCCTCGCCCGCCGCCGCCTCGGCAGCGGCGGCCAGAGCACGCGCCTCGCCCCCGAGGGCCGCAGCTTCGGAGCGCAGCCGGGCCGCCCGGGCGGCGACGGACTTCGCCTCGCGGCCGACCTCACGCTGCTCGCGCGCCACCGCCGCGAGCCGCTGAGTGAGGCTCTCGTCCCGGCGCTCAAGCGCTTCCAGGCGCCGCTCGAGCCGCTGCCGCCGGCGTGGGCGAAGGTTGCTCCGGAGCTTGGCCTCGATCGCCGCCTCGCGAGCGCGCACGGCTGAAAGCGCCCTGCGGATCGCCGCGGCCTCGACGGCGAGCGCCGCCTCCGCGCGGGCAACGCGCCTCGCGTCCTCGACCAGCTCGGCGAGCTGCGCTCGCAGCGTCCGGCGGCGGTCGAGCTCCGACCGGCTCGATTCGATCGCCGCCCGCTCGGTGCCGAGCTCTGCGGCCTCGGCCTCGAGCGCCGCCTGCTCGCCTTCGAGCTCGGACTGGCGCGCCTCGAGCGCATCGGCCTGCTGCGAAAGCCTCGCCGCCTCGGCCTCCCCCTGGGCCTGCTCGTCCTCGAGCTCCTGCTGGAGCTTCTTCGCCTCGTTGTCCTCCTGCTCGAACTGCTTGCTCGGCCGCGCCGGCGAGCCGAGCTCGACGGCGACGAGCAGCGGCCCGTTGTATCCGGGGCCGAACCCGGCGGCCATCAGGTCGTAGGCCTGGCGCTCGGTGGTCGACTTCGGCGTCGCGCCGATGTCCTCCTGACCGAGGTCGAGAGAGGCGAACGGAATCGCCAGCACGAGCAGGAACACGAGGACGACTCCGACGCACCGCAACGGGTGGGCGACGACGAAGCGCGCCCACGCACCCCACATGCCGCCGGGATTCGCGGGCACCCTCCGGGGACGCAAGAATCGGGGCAAGGCGAGCGCGTCGATCCGCGGGCCGAGCAGGGCGAGGATCGCCGGCAGCAGCGTGATCGCGGCCAGCACCGCGGTGACGACTGCGACCGCCGCGGCATAGCCGAGCGAGGTGACGAGCGGGATCCCGGCCACCAGCAGGGTGATCAGCGCCGCGACCACCGTGCTGCCGGCGAAGACAATCGCCGTTCCCGAGGTCGAGACCGCGGTCGCGATCGCCTCGTCGACCGCGAGCCCCTCCGTGCGATGGAACCGGTAGCGCGTGAGCAGGAACAGCGCATAGTCGATCCCGACGCCGAGCCCGATCATCGTCGCCAGCGTCGGGCCGATGTCGGGGACCTGCGCGACGTGACCGAGCAACCCGATCAGCGACAACCCGATCAGCAAGCCGATCACAGCCGAGACGATCGGCAGCCCCATCGCGACCAGGGTGCCGAAGGTGAAGGCCAGGATGACCATCGCGGTCGCGAGCCCGACCAGCTCGCTGCTCTCCGTCTCCGGCTGCGAGAGGTCGGACCCGATCTGCCCCCCAGCCGCCACCTTCATCCCGGCCCGCCGGGCCGGCTCGGCGGCGTCGAGCACCCGCTGTGAGAGCTCCTCGGTCAGGTCCTCGTTGCTGACCTCCAGGAGGACCGGGATGAATGCCGTTCGCTCGTCGGAGCTGATCTGCGAGGCGCCGCGCTGACTGAACGGGCTCGGCGCACGCGCGACCTGCGGCATCGCCTTGATCGCGGAGTGCGAGGCCTCGATCGCCGCCCGCTCCTCGGCATCCGTGACCTTCCCGCTCGGAGCGTGGAAGACGATCGGGTTCGAGCCGTTCTGTTGCGGCGGGAAGCGGTCCGCGAGGAGGTCGGAAGCGGCCTCGCTATCGCTGCCGGGAAGGTCGAGGTTGTTCGATGTCTCGGCGCCGAGCGAGCGGACGAGGAAGCCGACGACGACGAGGGCGAGGACCCACGCACAGAGAACGACCCATCGCCTGTGGGCTGCGAACAGTCCGACTCGGTACAGGAGTGGTGCCAACGCCCCGGGGGCTGAGCGCGACCGCCCGGGTGCGGCCGCGGGGAACCGAGTCTATGCCTTCGCCCGGCACCTGTCGACCCTCTCGCGAGCTAGGGGAGCCGGCGCCGGTACCAGAGGAAGCCGGCGGCGAGCGCCGCCGCCAGCGCTCCGAGGCCGGCGAGCGCGTATATCGGGGCCCGGCCGGAGCGGCCCGACGCGCTCACGGCGTGCCCCGCCTCGTCGCCGATCACCGTCGCACCCCTGACCTCAGCGACCTCGCCCCCGTCGTCGGCGTCGATCGCCTCGGCCGATCGCCGGTCGGGCACATCGCGCTCGCGCCCGGCGCGCCGGCCGTCGCCGCCGCGCGCCCGGCGCTTCGTCCCGGCCCTCGTCCCCGGATCCGGGCTGTCGGCGATCACGTCGGCGAGGCTTCCGATCTCCGGCCGCGGGCTCACCGAGCGGCTCGACGAGCGCCCCAGTGGCCGGATCGGAAGCGCCTGGCGGCCGACCGCGATCAGCGCCTGGGCGGTGACCCAGATCGGGGTCTGGTCGGAGCGCGCCGAGTAGCGGTAGTGGCCGTCGGCGGCCTGGCGCGCGGCGAGGAACCGCGGACCGGATCGCCCCCTCGTGCGGACCTTCGATGGATCGGTGCCCGCCGCGACCATGCCCATGACCGCGAACGCGGTCGATTGGCTGTTCTGGATCCCGGTCTCGGCCAGGCCCCAACCCCCCTTCCCCTTCTGCGTCCGGCGCAGGTAGCCGATGCCGCTCGCGATCGCGCCGCCGCTGCTGCCCGCGCGGGCGAGCCCCTGGAGGGCCGAGCCGGTCGAGTCGGGATCGCTCCGCCGCCCGGGAGCGAATCCCCAGCCGCCGTCGCCGTTCTGCGCCCGACGAAGCCACGACGCCGCGGAGCGGACGCCGGCCGAAGAGCGGCCGGCACGGAGGGCGAGGATCGCGTACGCGGTCAGGTTCACCTGGCCTCCGAACGAGCCGTCGCCGGCCTGCTTGCCCCTCAGGTCGGCGACCAGGTCGCGACCGCCGAACTTTCGCGAGTCGACCCCGGCCGCCTCGAGCGCGAGGATCGACAGCTCGAGGGTCCCGAGGTCGCGCCGCAGGCGGCTCGCGCTCGCGCGCAGGTAGGCGACCGGAGTGCGCCCGCCGGCGCGGACGTCGAGCGGGTTTCTCCCCGCGGCCTCGAGCCCGAGCATCGCCCAGCCGGTCATCTTCGGGTTCGACCGCGACCCGGGCGCGAACGAGTAGCCGCCGTCGCCGTTCTGGGCGCGCTCGAGCCAGGTCCGGGCGCGATCGATCCCCGCTGCCTCGGCGTCCGGCGGCGAGGCCGCGAGACCGAGCGCGAGGAGGACCGCGAGGATCGCCGGCAGGGTCGCCGCGGGCCG
The DNA here is from genome assembly GCA_035461385.1 of Solirubrobacterales bacterium. Classification (GTDB taxonomy): domain Bacteria; phylum Actinomycetota; class Thermoleophilia; order Solirubrobacterales; family 70-9; genus DATHVI01. The sequence goes on along the minus strand of DATHVI010000155.1, from coordinate 4,854 downwards.
CCAGCTCCACTCGAGCCGGACCCGGTAGCGGGAGAGCATCGCTACGAGCGCCGGGCCGGCGGCGAGCGCGATCGCGAAGTTTCCGGCCGCGTGGGCGACGTTGAACGGCAGGCCGCGCGCCGAGAGCGCGATGAAGCGGTCGAGCGACTGCTCGCCGCCGTAGGTGACCATCACGGAGAGGTCGAGCAGGGCGCCGTAGGCGAACGCCGCCGCCGCGCAGCACGAAGCCAGCGCGAGCCGGCCGAGGTTGCGCCCGCCGACCGCCGCCAGCCCGGCGCCGATCAGCCCGGCCATCCCCCACCCCGCCATCTGCCACGCCGTCCACGGGCCCTGGCCGAGCCAGATGTTCGAGATCGGCGCCGCCAGCGCGCCGACGGCGAAGCCCGGTGCGGGACCGAGCGCGTAGCCGGTGAGCAGCGCGATGTCGGTGGTCGCGACGACGTTCGGCAGCGGCGCGAGGACGAGCCTGCCGGCGACCGCGAGCGCCGACAGCGCCGCGACCAGCGCCACCAGGCGCGCCGGTGGCCGCGAGCGCTCGTACCAGGCGAAGCCGGCGAGCAGGACCGCCGCGAGCGCGATCAGGATCGTCGCCTGCGAGCTCACCGCTGCCCCCGCTCCGGCTCGGGGGTGCGGAGCTCGGCGGACGCTCGAAGCCACCGCGCTCCCTCCTCGGGCGTGATCGCTCCCGGCGCCGAGAGGATCCGCGCGGTCTCGGTCGCGAAGTACCAGCCGCCGGAGAGGATCTCGCCCGGCGGCCCGTCGGCGATCAGCTCGCCGTCCCCGAGCAGGACCACCCGGGTGGCGAGGAAGGCGGCGAACTCGACGTCGTGGGTGGCGACGAGGACGGCGGCGCCGCGCGCCGCGAGGCCGGAGGCGAGCTCGCGCAACTCGTGCTTGCGCGAGCGATCCATCCCCCGCGTCGGCTCGTCGAGGCAGACGAGACCCGGCGGGGCGCCTCCGGCCCCGCGCCCCGCGATCGCGATCGCCAGCGCCAACCGCTGGCGCTCGCCGCCGGAGAGCTCGCGCGGATCGCGATCGACCGCCCAGGCGAGCCCGACGCCGCCGAGCGCCTCCCGCGCCTGCGGGCCGGGGAGCTCGTCGCCGACGCGTTCGCGGACGAGGTAGTCGCCGGGGGACTGGGAGAGCAGGGCGCAGCCGCCGGGCGCCGACACCCGCCCGCGCACCGGATCGAGCAGGCCCGCCGCCGCCCGCAGCAGGGTGCTCTTGCCGGCGCCGTTTCGGCCCATCAGCGCGACCAGCTCACCGGACGCGATCCGCAGGTCTACGCCGCGGAGCGCGAGCCGCGACTCGGCGCCGTCGTCGAGCTCGATCCAGAGGTCCTCGGCGACGAGTCCCGCCGGCTCCTCCGCTCGGTTGGCAGCGGTCGCGAAGCCGGAGGCGGGCGCCGCTGCGTCGCCGTCCCGGGCGTGGGCCGGCGCCCGGACGCCGCCGGAAGCCTGCAACCGCAGCCGCGCCCGCGCCTCCTTGACGCTCGCCGGCGGTGGACGGAGGCCGGCGGCGTCGAACAGCCGAGCGGCGGGAGTCGCCAGCGCGGAGTCTGCGGCGAGCGCCCACCCGAGGAACTCGCTCGGGGCGGCATCACACGCGATCCGGCCCTCGACGATCGCGACGACCCGGTCGGCCGCGGCGATGCAGCGCTCGAGCCGGTGCTCGCTCAAGACGATCGCGGTTCCCCACTCCTCGTTCAGCCGTCGCAGCAGCCCGATCAGCTCGTCGCCGGCGACCGGGTCGAGCTGCGAGGTCGGCTCGTCGAGGAGGACGAGCCGCGGGCGGTCGACGAGCGCCGCCGCGAGCGCGACCCGCTGGAGCTCGCCTCCGGACAGCGACTCGGTCGAGCGGCCGAGGAGGTGGGCGACGCCGAGGGCGAGCGCGGCCTCCTCGACCGCCCGCGCCCGCGCCGCGGGCGCTTCGCCGCGCATCTCGAGCGGCAGCTCGAGCTCGCCCCGAACCGTCGCCGAGACGACCTGCGCCTCGGGATCCTGCCCGACCAGACCGACCTCGGCGCCGAGGTCGGCGGGTCCGTGCTCGCGCACGTCGAGCCCCGCGACCTCGACCTCGCCGGCGACCTCGCCGCCGAAGTAGTGCGGCACGAGGCCGCAGGCCGCGCGCAGCAGGGTCGACTTGCCCGAGCCCGACCGTCCGGCGAGCACGACCAGCTCGCCGTCGTCGACGTCGAGCGAGACGTCGCGCAGAGCGTCGGCAGCCGCGCCCGGATAGCGGTACGAGAGCCCAGCGATGCGAACGACGGGGTCGGCGCGACCGCGCGCCGGTGCCGGCGGCGCCTGCGTGCGTTCAGCCATCGGCGCTCCCGGTCGCGGCGCCGCCGGCGATCGCCGGCGCTCGCGCGCTCGGCAGCGGGCGGGAGCGGCGGGCGAGCGCGAACGGCAGCGTCGCGAGCGCCGGGATCGCCGCCGCGGCGACGAGCGTGACCGCGCTCGCCTCGACGGCGATCGACGGATAGGCGTCGAAGCCGGCCGCGCCGGAGAGCCGGGCGGCGACCGCGACGGCGACCATCCCCGCCGCCGCGGCGGCGAAGCCGGGCCCGTGCCGGTGGCGCCGGCGAGGGCCGCGGCCGCCCGCGTTCGCCGGGGCCGCGTAGCCGCGCAGCTCGAGCGTCGCCGCGACGTCGACCGCACGATCGAGGGCGCCGGCGACGAGGCGGCGTGCGATCGCCGGGCGATCGACGGGCGCCGCCGCGGGGCCACGGAGCGCAGCCGCCTCGCGCAGCCGTGCGTGGTCCCTGGCGGCGAGCGGGACCATGCGCACGATCAGCGTCGCGGTGAGCGCGGAGCGGCGCGCGAGCGGGCGCAGCAGGCGCAGCAGCCGGTCGGGATCGACGGACGCGGTCTGGACGGCGAACGCAACCAGGACGACGACGATCCGCAATGCCAGCACTCCACCCTCGGCGAGCGCTTCCGCGCTGACGTCGAGCCGGCCGAGCACCGGGAGCTCCCAGCCGCGGACGAGGATCGTCTCCCCGCGCTGGCTGACCACCGCGTTGACGGCGACGACGAGGGCGCCGAGCGCCGCTCCCCAGCGAAGCGCGGCGGCGACGGCGGCGCGGGCGCCGGCGAGGAGCCCGACCGCGACCGCCGCGGCACCGGCCGCGACGAGGACGATCGGGCTCGAGGTCGCGAACGCGACGGCGGCCGGGGCGAGCACGAACGCGGTCGCCGCGCCGGGGCCAGTGTCGGGCAGCGGCCCCGGCCGCGGCCGGTAGGCGAGCGCGGTCGCGATCGCGGTCATCGAACCGGAAGCGGGGTCGTTACGCCGTGCCGATCGATCGCGACCGCGAACCGCCCGGCGAGCGAGCCGGCGCCGACCAGCTCGGCCGCCTCCTTGACCAGCGGCGGCTCGGTGCCGGTCACGACCCAGGTCGGGGCCTCGGCGCCGCGGACCAGCGCCGCGACGAGGCCGTTGTCGCCCCCGCCCACCGGGCTCGCGGTGACGTCGTGGAGCTCGAGCTCCGACCCCCCGCCCGTCGCCCGCGCGAAGACGCCGCTTCGATCAGGCCCCTCGATTAGCGCGGCGGCGACGCGGTCCTCGAGAACCGCGTCGAGCTCGCCGACGAGCACCCGCGGCTGCGAACCGGCCTCGGCCTCGCCGAGCTCGACGACGTCGGCCTCGATCCCCTCCACCTCGAGCGCCTCGGCGGCGATCCCGCACGCATCGTCGGCCCCGGCGCACCCGACCTCGATCGGCTCGCCGCCTCCCTCGAACGCCGAGGCAAACGGCTGCGGGAACGAGCCGACCACCGCCGGCACCCGCATCACGTTGGTCCAGTCATGGTGGTCCCACCAGATCCTGTCGCCGGGCTCGACCCCGGCCTCGGCCGAGCCGATCGGCGACTCGATCCCGTTGACGTAGAAGAACCAGTCGAACGAGCGGCCGTCTTCTGCGCTGCCGGAGATACCGTCGATCGACTGGACGAAGCCGCCCCCGTAGCGGGTCGTGATCTCCGCCTCGCGGTCGAGGATCCGCAACACCGTGTCGGTCGGCTGCGGGTCGGCGATCGTCGCCTCGACGACTTCGCTCGCCCCGTAGTCCCGGGTCGCGGTCAGGACCACCTCTCCCTCCGCCGGCTCCCCGGCGCCGAACCCGCAGCCCGCGGCGGGCGGGACCAAGGCGAGCGCCGCCGCGGCGATGAAGGCGCGGGCGACGGTCGGGAACCGCCGATCGCTCTTCGGCCCGGGAATCACCGCCTCTCCGTCCCTGTCCGCTCACCGCGCCGCGATCCGCTCGCAGCCGCGGAACGTATTCCGCTTGCGCTCGCCGCGCCTGACGATCACCCGGTCCCTGCCGCGGCCGCAGACGACCCTGTTGCGCCCGCCCCGGCGGAGGTCGACGACGTCGTTGCCGCGCCCGGCGCGGATCACGTCGTCTCGCGCCGTCGCGCGGATCCGATCGGCGCGCGCCGAGCCGCGGATCAGGGTGCCGCGAGCGCCCGGGCAGCCGCGCGGGTCCTCGCGGACGCAGACCTCGACCCGCTCGGAGGGGATGTCGAGCTCGGGACCGAACGGGCCGGACATCGGCTCGGTCTGGACCGCACGCAAACGCGCGGTGCCCGGCTCGCTCACTGTCACCTCGGCCCAGCCGTCGGCGTCGGGGACCGCGGGAGCGTCGCCCCCGACGACCCGGACCTCCTCGGAGCCGCTCGCGGGCTGCTGTCCCGACTGGCCGAAGCCGACGACCCGGACCGCGAACGGCTCGCCGGGCGTCGCCCGGGCAGGCACCTGGCGGAGGAGGAGCTCACGGCCGTTGTTGAGCGGTTCGAGCCCCGACCCGGGCGCCGGGAAGACCGCGTAGTGGACGAGCAGCTCGTCGCCCGGCCTC
>DATHVI010000154.1:0-5612 GCA_035461385.1 Solirubrobacterales bacterium | reverse complement strand
CGGCCGTCGCCCCCTCCACCTCGCGGCGCGAGACGCCGGTGACGACCGCGGTGTGCGCGCCGACGACGCCGGCCGCCGGCAGCGCCCGCCGGGCCCCGCCGGGCCCGGCGCCGATGAGGACGTCGAGCGCGCGGCACGCCGACATGCCGGGGACCCCGGCGGCGCTGCGCTTGAGCGCCAGGTCGTAGGCCCAGACCGAGGCCGCGAGCGGCGCCGCGACCTTGAGCGCGCGCAGCCCGTCGATTGCGGCCGCGGTCGCGACTCCCGCGGCCGTGAGCCCTCCGGCGAGGCCGAGGGCGAACCCCGGCGTGACCCGCCCCGACGGGATCGGCCGTCCCGGTCGCTCGCGGGCGTCGATCTCACGGTCGGCGTAGTCGTTGAGCGCCATCCCGGCGAGGTACATGCACGACGATGCCGTCGCCAGCCCGGCCGCCCGCGGGACGTCGCCGGCGCGGCCCGCCGCCGCGGCACCGAGGAGGACGTCGCCCGGGACGCTCAGCACAGCCGGGAGCCGCACGAGCTCGGCCACCGCCTGCGGGCCGGGAGGTGTCACACACTCTCCTCCACGGACTCGCTCACCCATTCGCACAGCACCGCGTACTGGCGGTGGAACGAGTGGTCGTCGGTCCCTGCCGGGTCCTTGAAGAAGAAGCCGAGCTCGCCGACGACGCCGCCGGCGCCGCGCTCGAGCGCGAGCGCGCCGAGCCGGGCGAGGTCGATGACGAGCGGTGCGGCGAGCGCCGAGTCGCAGCCCTCCCAGGTGAACTGCACCCGCATCCGCACGCCGAGGAAGCCCTCGAAGGTGACATGGTCCCAGGCCGTCTTCCACTCGCCGAGGTCGCGGACGAGGTCGATCCGCACCGGCGCCTCGATCGGGTAGCCGAGGATCTGCTCGAGCGCTCGGCCCTTCGAGTCGACCTTCGACCGCTGCCGGCTCGGCTCGGCGAGCGAGGCGCCGTCGCCGCCGCCGAGCAGGTTCGTCCCCGCCCACGAGCGCACCCGCAGGGCCCGGGCCGCGAACCCCGGCGCCAGCACCGCCTTCATGAACGTCTCGCCGGTCTTGCCGTCGTTGCCCGCGACCGGCACCCCGCTCGCCTCGGCGAGCGCCTCGAGCGCCGGCAGCCGGGCGCCGGTCGAGGGCGTGAAGTCGATGTAGGCGCAGCCGCTCTCGATCGCGGCGAGCGCGTAGAGCGAGCTCGGCGGCAAGATCGCAAGCCGCCGGCCGAGCGCCGCGAGCAGCTCGTCGCGGTCGCCATGGGCGGGATGGGAGTCGAACGGCGGCTCGGTCGAGGAGACGTTGATCACCACCACCTGCTTGAGCCCGTGGCGCTCGCGGAACGCGGCGAGGTCGGCGCCGACCCGGTCGGCGGCCCGGCGAGGGTCCGTCCGCGCCTCGTTCCAGGTGATCCCCGGCCGGATGTCGTCCTCGACGACGGCGAGCTGGTCGCGAACCGCCTCGGGCACCCCGGGCGGGATCACACCCGAGTCGACGAGCCGGGCCGTGCGCAGCGCGAGCGGCGTCTCGACGAGGTCGTGGCCGCCGAACACGAGGTCGCCGACCTCGGGCAGTGGGGCGTCGGTGAACGGAGGCGCCGCGGTGACGATCCCGGTCTCGGGGGCGATCCCGGCGGCGACCGCGGCGGCGCCGGTGATCGTCGTCGCCGCGACCGAGCCGCGGGCGCCGACGAGCCAGACGCCGACCCGGTCGGCGTCGGCGGATTCGGGTCGCGAGGACTGGCTCATGCTTCGATCCTCGGCAGCGGGAAGTGGACGTCTTCGGTCGTCTCCTCGTGCTCGGCGATCTCGTCGTAGCCGAACTCGGCGAGCCGCGCGAGCAGCGCGTCGACGAGCGGCCGCGGCGCGCTCGCCCCGGCGCCGACGCCGACCGTCGCTGCGCCGTCGAGCCACGCGGGGTCGAGGTCGGCGGCATCGGGCACCAGGTGCGCCTCGGTGCCCCGCGCCCGCGCGACCTCGACGAGCCGGTTCGAGTTCGAGGAGTTGCGGGCGCCGGCGATCAGGATGACGTCGCAGGCCGGCGCGATCGCCTTCACCGCCGCCTGGCGGTTTTGCGACGCGTAGCAGATGTCGTCCTTGCGCGGCCCGACGATGTCGGTGAAGCGACTGCGCAGCCGGGCGATCAGGTGGGCGGCGTCGTCGACCGCGAGCGTCGTCTGGACCGCGTACGCGAGGGGGGTGTCGGGCGGGATCGCAAGCGCGTCGATGTCGATCTCGTCGGCGACGACGTGGATGCTCTCGGGCGCCTCGCCGAGCGTCCCCTCGACCTCCTCGTGGCCGCGGCGGCCGATCAGGATCACGGTCCGTCCCTCGCGGACATAGCGGCGGACCTCGACGTGGACCTTGGCGACCAGCGGGCAGGTCGCGTCGATCACCCGCAAGCGCCGGCGCTCGGCGTTTCGCTTCACCGCCGGAGCGACGCCGTGCGCGGAGAGGATGCAGACCTCGCCTTCCGGGACCTCATCCTCGGAGGCGACGAAGCGGGCGCCGATCCGCTCGAGGTCGGAGATCACGTGGCCGCTGTGGATGATCTCGCCGCGGACGTAGACGGGCGGGCCGTAGGCCTCGAGCGCGCGCTCGACGACCTCGACGGCACGATCGACGCCGGCGCAGAACCCGTGCGGGCTCGCCAGCAGCACCTTGCCGCCGGGCTGTCGCGGGCGCGCTGCCGCGATCGTCATCCCACTCCTCCATGCTCGTCGCTAACCGGAGATACAACTTTAGCGCTTTTATGGCATTGACTTAGTCCGCGATGCGGAAAAAGCCGGGAAGGCCGCCGCAGAAGCCGAAGCCGCGCCCGCGCCCCGGCGGCGGGCCGCCGGGGCGCTCGTCAGCGAGCCGAAGCGCGGCTACTTCGTCTGGTACAGGCGCGAGGTCAGCGGCGCGAACACCGCCGTCAGGCCCGCCGCCCAGGCGAGGACGACGAGGACCTCGCTGCCGGCCCCGGCGCCGCCCATCAAGTCGCGTGCGGCGGTGACGAGGAAGCTGATCGGGTTGACGTCGACGAACGCCTCGAGCCAGCCCGGGAGCGTCTCCGGGGGGACGAAGACGTTGCTGAGGAAGGTGAGCGGGAAGATCGCCATGAAGCCGGCGTTCATGACCGCGTTCGGCGTCCGCATCAGCAGGCCGAGGGTGGTGAACACCCACGAGAGCCCGAACGCGAAGACGAGGATCAGCGCGACCGCGGCGAGCACGCCGCCGGCACCGCCGTCGGGCCGGTAGCCGAGGATCATCCCGAGGACGACGATCACCGTGCCCGCGACCAGGTACCGCGCGGTGTCGCCGAGCACGGCGCCGAACAGCGGCGCCGGGCGGGCGATCGGCAGCGACCGGAACCGGTCGACGACGCCCTTGGTGACGTCGGTGTTCAGCGAGACGCCGGAATAGACGGTCGTGAACAGGATCGACATCGCGAGGATCCCGGGCAGCAGGAACTGCAGGTACTCGCTCGTCGAGCCCGAGATCGCGCCTCCGAACATGTACGTGAACATGAGCACGAACAGCACCGGCGTGATCGTCACGTCGAGCAGCTGCTCGGGAACGTGCTTGATCTTCAGCATCCCGCGCCAGCCGAAGGTGAGCGTCGCCGACAGCGCGCTCGCACGCGGCGGCCGCTCCTTCGCCGTGAGGACGGCGTGGAGCTCCTCGCTTCCGGCGACTTCGGCCTGCTTCGTCGGAGCGGTGGTCATGCTGCCTCCTCGATCTTCTCATCGGACAACGCTTCCTGCTCGCCGGTCTGGTCCTCGGCCGGGCGGCCGGTGAGCGCGAGGAAGACCTCGTCGAGGCTCGGCTGGCCGAGCGAGAACCCGGCGACCTCGATCCCCGCGCGCTGGAGCTCGCCGACCGCATCGGCGGCCCGCTCCGGGCTCGCGCACGACACCGACAGCGCCGCGGGCTCACCCTCCAGATGGGCCTCGGCGGCGAGCGCCCGGCCGAGCAGCTCCGCCGCCTGCGGGCGGCGCTCGGGGTCGAGCAGCCGGACGTGGAGCGCGCCCCTCCCGACCGACGCCTTCAGCTGCGCCGGGGTGCCCTCGGCGATCACCTTGCCGTGGTCGATCACCGCGATCCCTTCAGCGAGCTGGTCGGCCTCGTCGAGGTACTGGGTGCAGAGCAGCACCGTGGTCCCATCGGCGACCAGCGCCCTGACGATGTCCCAGACCTGGTTGCGCGACCGCGGGTCGAGCCCGGTCGTCGGCTCGTCGAGGAACATCAGCTCCGGGGTGACGACGATCGACGCGGCGATGTCAAGCCGCCGACGCATCCCGCCGGAGTAGTTCTTGACCTGCCGGTCGGCGGCGTCGGTGAGGTCGAACGCGCTCAGCAGCTCGTTCGCCCGCGCCTTCGCGTCGGCGCGGCGGAAGCCCAGCAGCCGGCCGATCAGGACCAGGTTCTCGTGCCCGGTCAGGTCCTCGTCGACCGACGCGAACTGCCCGGTCAGGCTGACGAGGCTGCGGACCGCGTCGGCGTCGTCGATCACGTCGTGGCCCATCACCCGCGCCTCACCTGCGTCGGGGCGAAGCAGGGTCGCGAGCATCCGGACGGTGGTCGTCTTGCCGGCCCCGTTCGGGCCGAGGATCCCGTAGACGCTCCCCCGCCGCACGGCGAGGTCGACGCCGGCGACGGCGTGGGTGTCGCCGAAGGATTTCTCGAGCCCGGAGGCCTCTATCGCCAGCGCGGAGTTGGTCATCGCTTCCTTTCGCTCAGTTCAGTGTGAAGACGGTTCAGGGGCTCGAAACTCATCGTCGCCAGGCCGTACGGACCGTAGCGCGAGCGCCTGGCCCGATTGGTGCGGGTGGCCACACAACCACGGGTCGGTCACCCGCTCCCGTCGCCGTCGCCGGCGATCCGGTCGTAGTTGAGCCGCATCAGGTCGATCACCTCGCGGACGTCGTCGTCGTCGGCGATCCGGCGCGCCGCGAGGCGGGTCGAGTGCGGGTTGACCGGGTGCGGGCCGACCCGGCCCTCGTCGCGCAGCCGCGCGCCGACGTCCCTCGGGAAGCCGAAGTGGGCGGCGTGGTCGCCGTGGAGATGGCCGATCTCCTCGCCGGCGACGCGGAAGCCGAGCTCGCCTCGCTCGCCCGTGCCGGCCTCGACTCCGGGCCACGAGGTGACCTCGTCGGTGATCTGCTCGCTTGCGGTCCTCAGCGTCGCCATCGTCGCCTCCTCGGTTCGATCGAAGCCTGCCGTTCGATTAGGTCGGGATCGGTCCGGATTCCTCGACTTCCGGCGCCGGGGGGGATGTTCTGGTTGATCCGGAACAGGTTCTGGGGGTCGTGGCGTCGACCGGCCCCTCGTAGGCGCCGTCCGGGTAGGCGGCGCGGATCAGCTCCGGGCCCTCGTCGCCGAGGTAGTTGACGTACGCGGCGGCGCGATCGAGCCCGAGCGCCGCCGGATCGGCGGCCGCGACGTCGGAGCTCCTGGATCGTCGAGGTCGTTGGTCTCACGGCAGGATCAGCTGGCTGTCGCCGAACTCGTGCCAGAGGTAGCCGGCGCGAAGCGCCTCTTCGTACGAGCGCTCGAGCAGCCGGCGCCCGGCGACCGCCTCGAGCAGCTCGAGGTGGCTGGCGCGCGGCTCGTGCCAGCCGGTGATCAGGCCG
>DATHVI010000153.1:0-6433 GCA_035461385.1 Solirubrobacterales bacterium | reverse complement strand
GTCGTCGATGTGGTCGCCGCCGAACTTCTCGCGGTAGCAGCGGGCCAGGGCGAGGCAGACCATCGCCTCGGCGACGACCGCGGCGGCGGGGACGACGGTGGAGTCGGTGCGCTCGCGCAGCGCCTGCGCCGGCTGCTTGCTCTCGGTGTCGACCGAGCGCAGCGGCTTGGTCAGGGTCGAGATCGGCTTCAGCGCGGCGCGGACGACCAGCGGCTCGCCGTTCGACATCCCGCCCTCGACGCCGCCGGCGCGGTTCGTCTCGCGCCGGTAGCCGCCCTCCTCGGACCAGAAGATCTCGTCGTGCGACTCGGAGCCGGGGCGCCCGGCGACCTCCCAGCCCTCGCCGACGGAAGCGCCCTTGACCGCCTGGATCGAGACCACGGCCCCGGCGAGCCGCCCGTCGAGGCGCTGCTCCCAGCTGGTGTGCGAGCCGAGCCCGGGGACGAGGCCGAAGGCGCGGACCTCGAAGATCCCCCCGAGGCTCTCGTTCGCCTTCCGCAGCCGGTCGATCTCGGCGACCATCCGCTCCGACGCATCGGGGTCGAGGCAGCGGACGGGAGACTCGTCGACGCGGTCGAAGTCCTCGGTCGTGAGGTCGTCTCGCTCCGGGGCCTTGACCGAAGCGATCTGGAGCACGTGGCTGTGGACGCTGACGCCGACGGCGCGCAGGAACTCCTTCGCCAGCGCCCCCGCCGCCACCCGGGCCGCGGTCTCGCGCGCGCTCGCGCGCTCGAGCACGTTGCGGGCGTCGCGGTGGCCGAACTTGAGCATCCCGACGAGATCGGCGTGACCAGGGCGTGGCAGGTGCGATTCGGCGACCTCGGCGTCGACCGGCCACGGGTTCATCCGCTCCTCCCAATTCGCGTAGTCGCGGTTGGCGACCAGGATCGCCACCGGGCTGCCGAGGGTGCGTCCGTGGCGGATCCCGGAGCGGACGTCGACCGCGTCGCGCTCGATCTTCATCCGCCCGCCGCGCCCGTGGCCGAGCTGGCGGCGGGCCATCTCGCGGTCGAGGCGCTCGCGGTCGACCTCGAGGCCCGCCGGCAGCCCCTCGACGATCGCGACGAGCCCGGGCCCGTGCGACTCGCCGGCGGTTGTGAACCGGAGCGCCATCGGCGGGAGGCTAGATGTTCCGTCGCGAATCGGCCCGCGAGGTGGTGGCGCTCGCCGGCCGCGAGCGGGAGGACTGCGCCTACTCTTCCGGCGCCTTGATCCTGACCGCGTTGATCTTCCGCAGCTTCAGCCGGTAGGTCACAGCCGGACCGTCCTCCGGGGCGATCGTGAGCCTGCGCTCCTGGCCCGGACGAAGCTTGAGGAAGTAGCAGCTCGCCTTGCTGGGCGAGCAGGTCCCGTCGCCATCGTTCGAGGTCACCTCCTCCGAGACCAGGAACGTCGCACGCTTGCCGTAGGGCCCCGCCCCGAGGAAGGCGACGACCGGGTTCTTGCGCGACGGCAGCATCTCGAGCGCCTTGACGCCGTTGCGCTCCTTCAGGTCGCCGACGCGGCCGAACGAGAGGTCCACGTTCCACGTCCACCAGACCAGCTTCGGCTTCGCGTTCGCCGGCTCGGAAGGAGAGGTCGAGCCGCGTGAGCCGGTCGGGGCCGGCGAGGGAGCGGGAGCGCTGGTGTCGATCGACGAGTCCGCCGAGCCCCCGCCGTCACCGCCGCCGGACGAGCCGCCGGACGAGCCGCCGGGAGCAGCCCCGACCTGGGTGATCTCGGTCGACCCCGCCTCCGGGGAGGTGAACTGCTGCTCGAACGGGTTCTTCTCCTTCAGCGCGGCGAGGCGCTCGCGGTAGTTGCGGATCCCCTCCTGCTCGGCCATCACCGCCGGCGACGCGGCGGTCGCCTCTGTCGGTGGCGGGGGCGGCGGGGGCGGCGGGGGCGGGGAGTTGGTGAGCAGCACCGGCACCGCGACGAGGGCGACGAGCAGGGCCGCGGCGGGGAGCAGCAGCCTGCGGTCGCGGAGGTCGCGATAGAGGTTGGCGACGAAATCGGGGGGCTTGATCGTCATGGCATCGGCGTGTCGGAGGTGGGAATCGCGACCGCGGGGCCGGCCGGGCTGGCACCCGCGGTCAACCCCTGGTCGGGCGGGGTGACGAACGTCGTCACCGCGAGGCTGGCGGTGAGCTTCGGGAAGCCCTGCTCGGGGTCGGCGCTGAGGCCGAACCCGTCGATCGTCACCAGCCGGCCGTTGACGCGGGGCTTGCGCCCGCGCGGGCGAACCAGCGCGTCGACGCCATCGAGGAAGTCGGCGAGCTCGAAGAAGGTTCCGCTGAGCTCGATCGAATACGGCATCACCGGCAGGCCGGCAGGGCCGGCCGTCGCGCCGATCGGGAGGCCCGCAACCGCCGCCTCGACCGGGGGAACGGCGACCGGCGCGGGTGCGGCTTCGGAGCCGCTCTCGTCCGCGGGCGCTTCGCCCTCCGCCTGATCGGTCGTGGTTTCCGCTGCGGCCGGGGCGGGAACCTCCGCGGCGGTTCCGTCGGCGAGCTGGATCGCCTTGAACTCGACCCCGGAGTCCTCGGCGATCTCGCCGAGCTGAACGAACAGGCTCGCCGTGTCGTCGTCGTCGGGCACCGCCTTGCCGAGCGCGACGAGGCGACGGTAGCTGCCGCCGAAGCTGCCTCGCGCCTCCTCCGCCGCCGCGGCGAGCTGCTCCTGCTCGGCGACCGCCGCCTCGAGCTGCGTCACCTCGCCCTCGAGATCCTTCGCCTCCTCGCGCTTCGGCGAGAGGACGAGGAACCAGAACGCCGCCACGAGCCCGACGATCGCGATCCCGACCAGCAGGTTGCGGTCGCTGCCCTTCATCGCGCCACCCCGGAGACCACACCGGTCCCGTCGTTCGCCTGCTCGCCGGTCGCGTTGTTGGCCTGCTGCGCAGGCGGCTGCTCCCCGGAGCCGCCGTCCGCCGGCGGCGCCGGCTCCGGAGCCGGCGCCGGGCTCGGCGGCGCGACGGGCTCGACCGCGACCGCATCGAACGCGGCGACGACCTCGAACCGGGAGATGAAGTCACGGGTGCGGCAGTCCTCGCCGTCGCCGGCGGCGGCCGAGCTGCCGCCCGGCAACGCCGAGCTCGCGACCCCCACCCGGGTGACGCCGTCGATGTCCTTGAGCGCCTGGATGAATCCCGCGACCGCCTCCTGCCCGTCGCCGCAGCCGACGATGCTCAGCGCCGGCCCCTCGACGCCGCTGCGCAGGGCAACGTCGGGCCCGTTGACCGTGACCCCCGGGGCCACGGTGCCCGCGAGGCTGACCAGCCAGACGTCCTCCGGGAGCACCAGCGCGAGCTCGCGCAGGACGCGCTCCCAGTCGAAGCGGCTCCTGGCGAGGCTGCTGACCGTCTCGAACCGAGCCTCGGCGAGGCTCGCGAACTGGGCGAACGCGTTCAGGTTCTCGGCACGAGCGCGGGCCTCGGCCTCACGGACCTCGAGCGTCGCCACCTCGGCCTTGCGCTCGGCGATCTGGTTGCCGGTCAGGACCACCGCGGTGACGGCGGCGAGTGCCAGCGCCAGCCCGACGACGAGCACGTACGCGAGCGGGCCGGTGCGTAGCGGAGTGCGCTCGCCGCGGCGCTGCTCGGGCGGGATCAGGTTGACGGGGCGCATCGCCTAGCCCTCCAGGGCGAGGCCGAAGGAAAGGGTCAGCCGAGCGGCGCTCGCTTCGTCGAGGTGGCCGAGCGGGGTCGGGCGGGCGACCTCGAACGGCCGGCCGATGCCCTGCTGGAGGTGGTCGACCAGCCCCGGGATCGCCGTGCCCGGGCCGCAGGCGATGATCCCGTCGACCGGGATCGCGCCTTCCTGGGCGGCGTAGAAGTCGATCGACATCCGCAGCTCGTCGGCGAGCTTCGCCGCGCCCTCGATCAGGGTCTCGCGGGCCGCCGCGATCACCTCGGCCTCACCGTCGATCGCCGCGAGGTCGGCGTCGAGTCCGACGTGGACGAGCCAGCGGCGGGCGTGGTCGAGGGTCAGCTCCTGGCGCTCGGCGAGCCGCTGGGCGATCGCCTCGATCCCGAACGGGGAGATCCGGGTGAACAGGCACGCGCCCGCGTGGGCGACGGCGAGGTTGGTGACGTCGCCGAGGTTGCAGTAGAGCCTCGCCCCGGCCGCCATCGCGTCGGGCGCGGCCGGGGATCCCTCCGCGCCGACCGGGAGCTCCCCGGCCGCGGGAGCGGCGACGTACTCGGCTGCGCCGACCGCGGCGCGCTCACTGCGGGCGAGCGCGCGGATCATCCCGAACGCAGAGTGGTCGATGCCGACCGGGCGCAGCCCGGCGTGGCTCAGCGCCGCCATCAAGTTGCCGATCATGTCCCGCCGCGCCGCCACCGCGACGACGCTGACGAGCTGCTGGCCGCCCTCGCCCTGGCCACGCTCGACGACCTGCCAGTCGAGGACAGCCTGGTCGAGGGGCATCGGGATGTGGTCCTGGGCCTGGAACCGGATCGCGGCCTCGAGCTCGCCGCCGTCGAGGTCGGGAAGGCGCAAGACCCGCACCGCGACCCGCTGGTTCGCGATCCCGACGCGGACGTCGCGGGAGAGCTTGTTCTCGTGGACGAGCTCCTTGAGCGACTCGCCGAGGAGCTCGGGGTCGGTGACCTCGCCTTCGCGGAAGGCGCCGGGCTCGAGCCCGATCACGCCGTGGCGGACGACCTCGACGCGCCCGTTCGAGCGCACCTCGGTCGCCGCGACGCTGCCGGCCTCGATATCGAGTCCGACGATCGACTTCTGCCTCTTGCTCTCGAACATCGCTGTTGCTGTCTCTTGTCGAAGACCGGGGGGTTCCCCCAGTTCTCAGATCGACCTCGCTGCGTCAGCGCTTGAATGCGGTGGACGCCCGTTCCCCAGCTAGGGCGCGGCGAGGAACTGGTCCGCGTACCAGTCGACGATCGCGCCGCCGAACCACAGTCCGACGACCCCGCCGAGGGCGAGGAACGGCCCGAACGGAATCCCGTGCTTGCGAGCGGCCGAGCCGTGGCGGGCGATCAGCGCCGCTCCGGCGACGGCCCCCGCGGCGAACCCGATCAGGAGCGCCGGGGCGATCGACCGGCCGAGGAACAGGCCCATCATCGCGACCAGCTTCACGTCGCCCATCCCCAGGCCCCGCGGATAGACGAGCGCGACCACGAACAGCGCCCCGCCGGCGGCGATCGCCGCGATCGCCCGCTCCGGGAGGCTCGCGGGGTCGGCGATCGCGGCGATCGCGACCGCCGCGATCGCGCCGGCGAGCAGGACCGGGTTCGGGATCACCCGCAGGTCGAGGTCGGTGAGCGTGATCGCGACGAGCACGGTGCAGAGCACCAGCCCGAGCGCGAGCTCGCCCGCGCCGGCGTCGCCGAGTATCAGGACGGTTGCGAGGTAGAGCGCCCCGAGGCCGAGCTCGGTCAGCGGGTAGCGGGCCGGGATCCGCTCGTCGCAGCTCCGGCAGCGCCCCCGCAGCAAGAGCCACGAGACCACCGGGATGTTGTCGTAGGCCGCGATCCGGGCGCCGCAGGCGGGGCAACGCGAGCGGCCGGCGACGAACGACTCGCCGCGCGGCAGGCGGTGCGCGAGCGCGGTCAGGAAGCTGCCGAGGATCAGTCCGGCGGGGAAGGCGATCAGCGCTGGCATGGTCTGGCTCGAGGTAGCGGCTTCGGGGTCGGGGCCTGGTCTCTCATCGACCAATCCCGGCGCCGGGTTGAGCGCCCCCCGGGACGATCAGAACGGCAGCGCGGACTTGGTGTTCAGCTCGAGGCGAGTGTCGTAGGTCGGCGCGTCGTACATGAACTGGAGCCCCCCGCCCCCGGTTCCCTCGCGTTCGACCGCGATCGCGAGCCCGATTCGCTCGTCCGGCTCCACGGTCAGCCCCGCGAAGGTGAGCGGCACGGTGAGCTCGCCCCAGGAGCCGCTGTGCCAGGAGGGCGTCTTCGAGCACTGGTGGTAGGGCTGATTCGCGCCGATCGCCCGATCGGGGTCGCAGGAGTCGGCGCTCGTCGTGTTCACGGTCAGGGTGTCGATCGGGGCGCCGCCCCCGGTGAGGCCTCGCTTGAACAGCCAGACGCAGATCCGCCCCGGATAGGTGCCGCCGTTGACCGTTTGCGTCCACAGGTAGAGAGCGCCCGATCCGCTGAGGACGACCTCGTCGCTGTCGGCGGGGATCGGCTTCGACACCCACTTGTGGACGTACCACTGCGGGTCCGGGCCGAGGGTGAGCAGGCTCGAGGCATCGGTGATGTTGGTCAGGCACCCGCCGTTGAACGAGTTGACGGGGACGACTTTCTGGAGGCCGATGTCGGGCTCCGCGGGCTCGAGGTCGTTGGCGTAGTCGAACAGCGTCTCGGCCGAGCAGTCCTCGCTCCCGCACGGCGCCGGCTTCGTCATCATCAGGTCGGGAGCGCCGGCGTTCTCGCCGGTCGGGGTCGGAGGTCCGAACTTGACCCCCGCCGCGCAGGTGCCGA
>DATHVI010000152.1:0-4007 GCA_035461385.1 Solirubrobacterales bacterium | reverse complement strand
CCTCCGCCGACGCGCTGCCCGGCTACGTCGCGATGTACGGCGGCGACCCGGCCCGGAACGAGGTCGCGGCGCGGGTCGGGCTCCAGGTGCCCGCCTACAACCCGGCCCGGTCGGCGTCAGAGGTCCGCTGCCCGTTCCTCGTCTGCATCTGCGAGCGCGACGCGATCACGCCGGCGGGCCCGGCCGAGCGGATGGCCGCACGGGCGCCGCGGGGCGAGGTAGTCCGCTACCCGATCGGGCACTTCGACATCTACGTCGGCGAGTGGTTCGAGCGCGCGGTCGCCGACCAGACCGAGTTCCTCACCCGGCACCTGCTCGGCGCCCCGGTTGCCGTCGCCGGCGCCGCGGCGAGCTAGCTTTCGACCGATGGCCTACATGATCAGAGGCGAGCGGCCGCCGCCCAGACCGGAGGGCGCGATCGAGCCCGACCCGGCGCTGCCGCGCGCCTGCGTGGTCGGCGCCGGCTCGTCGGGAATCGCCGCGGCGAAGGCGCTTTACGAGGCGCGGGTGCCGTTCGACTGCTTCGAGCTCGGACCGGCGGTCGGGGGCAACTGGGTGTTCGAGAACCCGAACGGCCAGTCCGCCTGCTACTCGACGCTCGAGATGAACACCTCGGGGCCGCGGATGTCCTACTCCGACTTCCCGTTCGGATACGACGACTATCCCTCCCACGATCAGGTGCGCGAGTACTTCGACCGCTACGTCGATCACTTCGGGCTGCGTTCCCGGATCACCTTCGATACGAAGGTCGAGCAGGAGAGCCGTCGCGACGACGGCGTCTACGAGGTCGAGATCTCAGGCGAGGGGGCGGCCGGCCGCCGCGAGGTGCGCGAGTACGACGCGGTCCTGGTCGCCAACGGCCACCACTGGGATCGGCGCTGGCCCGAGCCGCCGTACCCGGGCAGCTTCGACGGCACCGAGATCCACGCCCACGACTACCGCCGGCCCGACGTCTTCGCCGGCAAGCGCGTCGTTGTCGTCGGCGTCGGCAACAGCGGCATGGACATCGCCCGCGACGCGAGCGACGTCGCCGAGGCGACATTCCTGTCGGCGCGGCGGGGCGTGCACGTGCTGCGCAAGCGGGTCGGTCCGAGGCGGAAGCCGATCGACCAGCTGACGGTGCCGAACTGGCTCCCGTGGCCGCTGAAGCAGAAGGCGATGGAGCTGCTTCGCCGCTACTCGGGCGACGTCTCGAAGCTCGGCCTGCCGGAGCCCGATCACAGGGTCGGCCACGCCCACCCGACCGTGTCCGACCAGATCTACGATCGCCTCGCCGAGCGGGCCGTGATCCCGAAGCCGGCGATCAGCGAGCTGCGCGGCGGCCGGGTGCTGTTCGCCGACGGCACCGAGGAGCGGGTCGACATGATCGTCTGGGCGACCGGCTACAAGATCACGTTCCCGTTCTTCGACGACGACTTCCTCGCTGCGCCCGGGAACGACCTGCCGCTCTACCGGCGCACCTTCCACCCCGAGATCGCCGGCCTCTACTTCATCGGCCTCGTGCAGCCGTTCGGCGCGATCATGCCGATCGCCGAGGAGCAGGGCCGCTGGATCGCCGACCTGCTCGCCGGGCGCTACCGGTTGCCCCCGGAGGAGGCGATGCGCGCGGACATGGATCGCGAGCGCGCCGAGCACGCGAACCGCTTCTATCCCTCGCCGCGGCACACGGTCGAGGTCGACTTCGACCTCTGGATGCGCGACGCGCGCCACGAGCGCAGGCGCGGCGCGCGGCGCGCGGCGCGGGCGCTGCACGCGCTCTCGATCGCGCCGCGGGCGCGAGCCGGCGAGCCGGCCGGCGAGCCGGCCTGAGCGCGGAGCGCCTTCGGGGCGATGGGCGCGACCTTGCCGGCGCGGCTTGCCTACCGGCGGTAGGCTTGTCGCGGCGAATCCTGCGGGGGTGGAAGGAAGGTTCACATGCGCAAGCTCATCGCCGGGCTGACGGTCGCATTCGTGCTCGTATTCGCGTCCGCGGCGTCCGGCCACCCGTCGGAGAACCGCGCCGAGCAGGCGTTCTTCGGCGGCCCTCACTGTCACATCAACCAGCATTCGGGCAACTTCGCGTTCCCGTCGCACCGGGCCCACATCGCGACCGGGCTCCCGAACACGGTGTTCGCGGCCGCGGCCTGCCCGTAGGCTGACCCGGCCTCGCCGCCGGCCCGGGGGGATCAGCCCGACGGCAGCGCGCGCCGCAGGTCGGCGAGCGGAGGCCGGCTGGCCGGTGGCCCGGCGGGGCGCTCGATCTTTTCCGGGCGCCCCGCCGGAAGCCCGGCGAGCAGCTCGCGGTGGGCGGGCTCGCGAAGCTGATCGGCGACGGTCCGCCGGGCGACCTCGATCACCCGGTTGCGGTTCCGGGTGCTCATCAGGTTCAGGCCCATCGCCCGCAAGTCCTCGGCGAGTGGCTGGACGAGGACGACCTCGGCGCCGCGGGCGCGGACCTTCTTCGCCTCGCTCCCGAGCCGGCGCCCGGACTGGCGGTGGAGGACGAGCCGCGGCCACTCGCGCGGGCTCAGGGCCCGCAGCGGGTGGAGGGTCGAGGTCGGGTTGAGGCAGACCACGAGGTCGAGCGCCTCGTCGCGGAGGAGGTCGAGATTCGACGCCGAGTAGACGCCCCCGTCGACGTACGCGCGACCGCCGATCTCGACCGGCGCGTAGAACCCGGGGATCGCGCACGACGCGGCGACGGCGTCGGCGAGGTCCGCCGGGGGCGAGCCCGGGCGCCCGAACGCCACCCGGCGGCCGGTCGCGTAGTCGCAGGCGACGATCCACAGATTCGGGTGCTCGCTCGATCCCGAGGGGACGACCCGGCGGACCTGCTCGCGAAGCGCCTCGGTCGAGAGCACACCGCGCGGCAGCCACCCGGTGAGCAGCGCCGCCGGGGTATGGCGGTCGGGCCGCGACAGCGTCCGCGCGACGAGCCGCCAAGAGCCGGGGCTGATCGGCGGCGGCCGGAGCCCGCCGACCCGGTACTCGGCGCCGCCCGAGCGGCTCGCCTCGGCCGCGGGACGCCCGGCGGCGTCGGCGCCCGCGAACGTCTCCCCGGCCGAGTGGGCGACCATGAACCAGGGCGGGACGCCGGCCGCCAGCAGCGCGGCGAGCATCGATCCCGCCGAGGTGCCGACGACGTAGTCGGCCGATGCGGGGTCCCAGCCGGCCTCGCGGGCGAGGGCGTCGAGCCCGCCGGTGAGCCAGGCGCCCCCCTGAACGCCCCCCGCGCCGAGGACGAGGCCGACCTTCATCGCAGCGTCAACCGTAGCCGCCGCCGCGGTCGCCGCCCTCGGTGCGACCCACATCCGACTCACCTCCGCCACAGATCCGACCCATTCCTCGTCCCACGCGTCACACGAATTCCCGCAATTTGCGGGCCATGCACCCACCCGAGGTCAAGGCCCTCGCCCTCGAGCTGGTCGCCCAGGGCCTCAACGACTGCGGAATCTCCCGCCGAATCGGCGTCCCGCGAGCGACGATCCGAGACTGGCGCCGGCCGCGCTACGTGCCGCGAAACCCGGTGCCTGAGACGTGCCCGCGGTGCTGGCGCGCAAGTCCTCGGATCCGTTTCTGCCCTGCCGACTACGCCGAATTCTTGGCGCTGTACCTCGGCGACGGCTGCATCTCTGAGCATCCTCGCCACCCAACGACTCCGAATCGCCCTAGACAAGAGGTATCCGCGAATCATCGCCGACGTGTGCGATCTGCTGGGGCGCTGCTTTCCGGACAATGCCGTCGACCGGGTGGATTCGGTGGGATGCGTCTATGTCTCTCTACTGCGCCCACCTTGTCTGCCTATTGCCGCAGCATGGTCCCGGCAGGAAGCACGACCGCCCGATCGTCCTCGCGGATTGGCAGCGCGCGATCCTCGCGGACGAGCCGTGGCCGTTCATCCGTGGTTGGATCCGGACCGACGGGTGCGCCGTCATCAATCGGACGGACGTCCATCGAGATCAGCCCTATGAGTACTTGAGCTACGACTTCTCCAACCGGTCCACCGAGATCGTCGATCTGTTCTGCAC
>DATHVI010000151.1:0-34633 GCA_035461385.1 Solirubrobacterales bacterium | reverse complement strand
CGCGAGGGGAAGTGGATGGCCGCGGTCCTCGCGGGTGGCCCGGGCGCGGTGCTGAGCCACCAGTCGGCCGGGATTCACTGGGCGGTCCTGCGGCCTTTTCCCTCGTTGCCCCACATCACCACGGCCGGGAAGAAGCGAAGGCGCGATGGGCTCCACAACCACACGGCGATCCTCCCCGCGGACGAAACCAGGATCCACGACGGCATCCCGGTTACGACGGTCGCCCGCACCCTGCTCGACCTCGCCGCCGTGCTCGACCGGCATCGGCTCGAGCGGGCGGTGGCGGAGGCCGAGCACCGACGCTACGCCGACTCGCCGTCGCTGTCCGAGCTGATCGAGCGCTACCCGCGGCGCCGTGGCCTGGCGACCCTGCGATCCATCCTCGACTCCGGGGCGGCGTCGTTGGGGCGAACCCGCAGCCCGCTCGAGGAGCGGTTCCTGCGCTTTCTCGACGAGCGCGGGCTCGAGCGGCCGGAGCTCAACACGCCGCTCCGGCTCGGCGAGAGGGTGATCGAGGTCGACTGCTTGTGGCGTCGGCAACGGGTCGCGCTCGAGCTCGACGGACGCGACGTGCACCTGCGACGTAGGCAATGGGAGGCCGACCGGGTCCGGGACCGGCGACTGCTCGCTGCCGGCTGGAAGCCCGTCCGCGTCACCTCGGAGCAGCTCGACGATGACCCGCCCGGCCTCTACGCAGACCTTCGCGCGCTCGGGATCGACACCCGACGCCAACTTTGAGCCGGGGCATCCGTGATCGTCTTGCTGCCCACGGCCACCCGCGACGCACCGATCTCCACCACCAGGCCCCGGACCCCCCCTACCTGCTCCTCCAACGACGGCGCCCCGCCCGACCACAGGGGTACGCCGCCCGTCCCGTCTGTGACGTCCATCACACAGACGCCGGTGGCGAATCCGAGGAGTAGTATTCGTCATCAATCGATGTAATCGTCGGCGGAGGAGGACAGGACGATGAGCGTGGCGCACAAGGAGCGGGCCTCGGAGCGGGTCTCCTACACCGACCTCTACCGGCGCTGGGAGGAGGGCAACTGGTCGGCGTACGCGATCGACTTCTCCCGTGACCGCGCGGGGTGGGAGGGCCTGACCGAGATCCAGCGCCGCTCGGCGCTGTGGACCTACTCGATGTTCTTCTACGGCGAGGACCGGGTCGCCGACGACCTCTCCCCTTACATCGAGGCGGCGCCGACCGCCGAGCAGAAGTACTTCCTCGCCACCCAGCAGGTCGACGAGGCCCGCCACTCGGTCTTCTTCCACCGCTTCTTCCGCGAGGTGATCGGCGCCGGCGAGGAGATCGCGGCGACGCTCGCCTACACCGCGCCCCAGCTCGGCTGGGGGTATCGCAACGTCTTCGCCCGCCTCGACCGGATGGCCGACGAGCTGCGCGCCGACCCGTCGCTGCCAGGCTACGCGCAGGCGATCGCCCTCTACCATCTCGTCGTCGAGGGCGCGCTCGCGCAGCCCGGGCAGCACTTCATCGAGGACTACTTCGCGAAGAGCGGGACGATGCCGGGCTTCAGCGAGGGAATGGCGAACGTCTCGCGCGACGAGCAGCGCCACATCGGCTTCGGGGCGAAGGTCCTGAGCGAGCTGCTCGCGGAGAGCGACGAGTGCAGGGCTGCGGTCGACGAGATCCTGCTCGAGGTGATGCCCTACACCGTCGCGGTCTACGTCCCGCCGAACATGGACCGGGAGTACACCCGCTGCTACGGGTTCGAGCTCGAGGACATCTACGCGTTCGCGATCCGCTCGGTGCGGACGAAGTGGCGCGCGATCGGCTACCCGATCGAGGAGATGCCGCCGGGCATCTTCCCGATCGACCAGGCGCTCGAGCCCGAGGAGATCGCCGCCCGGCAGACGAAGATGCTCGAGGCGGGGGTCACGGGCGCTCCGGTGCAGAGCCCCGACTCCTCGCCGGAGATCCAGCGCCTTTACTTCAACCTCGTCGCGAACTCGGTCAACGCCACCGCCGTCAACGGGAAGCCGTTCACGGTCGAGTGGCGGTTCGAGGACGCCGAGCCGTGGCATCTGGTGGTCGCGAACGGCTCGACCCGCGCCGAGCCCGGTCGCGCGAGCGATCCCGACATCGTCTGGTCGGCGACCTGGGGCGACTGGATCCTGGTCTCGAAGGGCGCGCTCAACCCCCGCAAGGCGCTGCTGCGCAGGCGGATCCGCTTCCGCGGCTCGCCGCTCAAGCTCCGCACCTTCACCCGCCTGCTGCCGCGCCGCGGAGCGCCGCTGGTCGACTGATCCGCCCCCGCGGAGCTCCTTGACGGCGCGGGCCCGCCGGTGTACGAATGGAGCATCCACCCGAGGGTGTCCCCGTCCATCCAATCCAGGCACGCCCTGCGCGCGGCCGGGCTCTTGGCCGTGCTGATCGCGGCGCTCGTCCTCGCCGCCCGGGGGGCCGCGGCTCCGGGCGACCTCGACTCCCGGTTCGGAGAAGGGGGCAGCACGGTGATGAACTTCGGCGGCCAGGACGGGGCTCGGGCGGTTACGGTCATGCCCGACGGCAGGATCGTCGCGGGGGGAAGCGCCGGACTCAACTTCGGCGTCGCCCGGCTCCTCGCCGGCGGTGGGCGCGACCCCAGCTTCGGGGGCGGCGACGGGCTCGTCGATCTCGGATTCGGGGCCGCCGATCATGGCAACGACCTCGCGGTCGACACCGACGGGCGGATCGTCGTCGCCGGGGAGACTGACGCCGCGGCGAACCCGAGCAACTTCGCGCTGATCCGCTTCGATGTCGACGGCACACCCGACCCGGCGTTCACGGACGGGGTCTCCGGGAACGGCCGGGTGCTGACCGACTTCGGCGACGACGATCAGGCGCTCGGCGTCGCCATCGCCCCGGACGGCAAGGCGGTCGCCGCAGGGCGAAGCGGCCCCTTCCCGAGCGGGGATTTCGCGGTCGCGCGCTACGACGAGGGCGGAACTCCGGATGCCGGCTTCGGCGGCACCGGCTTGGTGACGACGGACTTCGGCGACTTCGAGGTCGCGAATGCGGTCGCTGTCGATCCCGACGGCCGGGTCGTCGCCGCCGGTCGCCACCAGGGCATCCTGCCCTACTTCGCCCTCGCCCGATACGAGGAAGACGGCGACCTCGACGCCACGTTCGGTGACGCCGGCCTGGTCAGCCTCTACTTCGCCGGCCTCACCGATGAAGTGAGTGACGTCGCGCTCACCCGCGACGGGCGGATCGTCGTCGCGGGAACGAGCGGCAATCGGCTCGCGGTTGCGCGGTTCATGGAGAACGGGACCCCCGATCCCAGCTTCGGAGCGGAAGGCAGGGTGACGATCGACTTCGGGCTCACAACCGTCGGGCGCGCGGTCGCGGTCGCGCCCCGCGGCCGGATCCTCATCGCCGGCACCGCATCCAGCGACCTGGTGGTCGCACAGCTGAACGCGAACGGCAGCCGTGATCGTCGCTTCGGGACCCGAGGCGTCGCCCGCATCGACCTCGGCGGGAGCGAGGGCGCGTGGGACGTCGCGCTCGCGCCCGACGGCGGCATCGTCGTCGCCGGCACGACGAGCCGCGGCCCGGACCCGCCGAACTTCCTCCTCGCCCGGCTCGCGAATCCGCCGCGGATCGTGAAGCTGATCCCCAAGCGACGTCTGGGGATCGCGCGGGCGGTGATCGAGATCCCGGCTCCCGGCCGGGTGAAGATCCGGCGAACGAAGAAGCTCCGGCGGGCTGCCGGCGAGCGCGAGAGCGCCGGGCGCCTGCGACTCCGGCTCACTCCGCGCGGCAAGGCAAAGCGCCGGCTCGCGAGGCGACGCTGCGAGGCGACCGGCAAGCGGCGCCTGCGGGTCCGGGTGAGGGCGAAAGTGGTCCACCGGCCGCCGCTAGGGCTGGTCGGCCGGACGCAGCGCCGGGTGCGCCTGGTCCGTCGCTGCTGAAGCCGTATCCGCCCGTCGTGAGCGCTAACTGACCGCCTCGTTGGCGCGGATCGACTCGACCGTCTGCGCAAGGCCGCGGTCGAGATCCGCCCGCGCCCGCCATCCGAGCTCGCGCGCGGCGAGCTCGCTGGAGATCGAGATCCGCCGCGCCTCGCCCGCCCGCGCCGGGGCCATCTCGGGATCGAACTCGACGCCGCAGGCGGATGCGAGCCTCGCGCCGAGGTCGAGCACGTCCGTCTCGATCCCGGTGCCGATGTTGAAGACCCCCTCGACCGAGGAGTCGAGCGCGGCGAGGACCGCCTCGACGACGTCGCCGACGTAGACGTAGTCACGCGTCTGGCGACCGTCGCCGAAGACTCGCGGGCGCGCCCCGCCGAGCAGCGCGCCGGTGAAGATCGCCACCACCCCCGCCTCGCCGTGGGGATCCTGCCGCGGGCCGTAGACGTTGGCGAACCGAAGCGAGATCCCGCTGAGCCCGTGCAGCCGGCCGTAAAGCGAGACGTAGCCCTCGGCGGCGAGCTTGCTCTGGCCGTAGGGAGCCTCGGGGAGGCAGGCCGCGGACTCGTCGAGTGGCAGCTCCCGGCCCGCGCCCTCGCCGTAGATCGCCCCTCCGGTCGACGCGAGGACGAACCGCGCGACTCCGCTCTCACGCGCGTGCTCGAGCAGGTTCAGGGTCCCGCCGACGTTGACCCCGAGGTCGAAGACCGGCTCGGCAACCGAGCGCCGGACGTCGATCTGGGCCGCCAGGTGCGCCACCGTCTCGGGCTGCGCGGCGGCGAACGCCTCGGCAACGACCTTCGGGTCGGCGATGTCGCCCTCGATCAGCTCGACGCCTCGGTCGAGGGCCCCGGCGAGGTTCTCGCGCCGCCCGGTCGAGAGGTCGTCGACGACGACGACGCGCTCGCCGCGGGCGACGAGCGCGTCGACCAGGTTCGAGCCGATGAATCCGGCGCCGCCAGTGACCAGGACCCGCATCACGGCACGCCGAGGCTAGGCGAGCGACACCGGAGGGTTGTGCCCCGGGATCACCACCGACGGGTCGAGGTCCCGGATCCGACGCCACTGCGTCAGCAGCTCTTCCCGCTCCGGGCCGAAGTCCTCCGGCAGGTCCATCCGCTCGAAGTACTCGGGCAGCGGCCCGACGCAATCCGAGGCGATCACGCACAACCCCCGATCGGTCTCGACGAGCAGCGAGATCAGCCCGTCGGTGTGTCCCGGGGTGCGGATCCATCGCAGGCCCGGCTCGATCTCGCCCTCCTCGCCGTCGAGCACCTCGAGCCGTGCCAGCTCGAGCACGCCGGAGACGATCTGCGCGTACGGGGCCTCGGTCTCGAGCCGGTGGACGTAGGTGCGCCGCTGCGGCCAGCCGGCCAGGCCCTCGGCGTGGTCGAAGTGGAGGTGGGTGAGGATCACCGTTTCGATCTCGTGCGGCTCGATCCCCTGCTCCGCGAGCGCGCCGATCAGCGCCCCGCCCTGCATGATCAGTCCCGGGTCGACGAGGTAGTCGCGTTCGCCGCGAACGAGCAGCGTGTTCGGCATCACCACCATCCCCGGCTGGCGGCCCTCCCGCTGGAGCTCCTTGTAGCGGCGAAAGCCCGCCGCCGAGCTATCGATCGACTCGGCGCCGGCTTCGCCCCCGGCGACGGTGAAGACGTACCGCTGCGCGGGGATCAGGACGTGGACTTCGGCCAAGTGCGGCCGGCCTCTAGGCCTCGGTGACCTCGGGCTCCGGAGCCGCCGCGGTGGTCGAGGCGTACTCGAACTCCTCCTCGGCGCCGAAGAGCTTGTCGAGCACAGCCTTGCGCAGATCCTCGCTGAGGACGATGGCAAGCACCGCGGCGGCGACGCCGATCAGCAGCAGCCGCCCCCAGCGGCGCTCGCGGCGGCGCCCGCGGAGGCGATCCGTGGCGTCGCGGACGTTCTCGGCCGCGACCTTGAGGTCCCGGTGCAGCTTCTTGTCGTCGATCAGGGCGTCCGCGGGACGCTTGCCGTTCTGGACCCGCCCGTACGCATCGCGGGCGGCATCGAACGCGCCCCTGATGCTCTCGCGGAGCTCATCGTCGTCGATCAGCCGTCGCAGGTAGGGGTTCGAGCCCGCCGACCTCGCGGCGTCCCGCGCCCGCTGCGTCCTTGTGCTCTTCGCCATCGGCTTCCTCTCAGGTCTCGTCTCCGGTTGCCGCAAGCAGGTTATACCCGCTCGGCTGGGGTCGCGAACGCAACGCGCGCATCGCGGCCGCGTGCCGGTGTGCTAGAGAACCCCCGTGGACGGCTCGAGCGGCACGGTGGCGCTGAAGGGAACTACGGTGGTCGTATCGCGGCCACCGGGTGGATGATCGACGCCGAGCGCTTCGCCCGCCATTCCGCCCCGCTCGCGTTCGCACTCGCCGCGGCCGGGTTCGTCGCCGTGCTCGTGGTCTGGCTCGACGGCGGGGGCACCCTCGACCTCGACTGGATCCCGACCCTCGACGCCCGGCTGACCTTCACCCTCGACGGGATCGGCGCCCTGTACGCGCTGCTCGCTACCGGGGTCGGCGCCGCGGTGTTCGCGTATTCCTGGCGCTACCTGCCGCTCCACCTCTCCCACCAGGGCCGCTCGCGGGGAGAGGAGCTGCGCTTCTACGCGCTGATGGTCCTGTTCATGGTCTCGATGGTCGGCCTCGCGACCGCCCAGGACCTGCTGCTGATCTTCGTCTTCTGGGATCTGACCGCGATCGCGTCCTACTTCCTGATCGCCTACGACCGCCACGAGGCGGTCTCCCGATACGGGGCGCTGATGGCGCTGATCGTCACCGGGGTGACGGCGGTCCTGCTCCTCGTCGGCGCGCTCGTCCTCTACGGCGAGCACGGCACGTTCGCCCTCGACGAGTTGATCGAGGCCGCCGGCCCGAGCTCGACCGTGACCCTCGCCGCCGCCCTGATCGCGCTCGCCGGGCTCGCGAAGAGCGCCCAGGTCCCGTTCCAGTTCTGGCTCCCCCGGGCGATGGCGGCTCCGACCCCGGTCTCGGCGTACCTCCACTCGGCGGCGATGGTGGCGGCGGGAGTGCTGCTGATCGGCCGCACCTACCCGCTGCTCGAGCGCAGCCAGCTCGTGCTCGACGGCCTGCTGGTGATCGGCACCGCGTCGATCGTCGTCGGCGGCCTGCTCGCGCTCACCCGCGACGACCTCAAGCGCCTGCTCGCCTACTCGACCTTCTCCCAGTACGGCTACGTCGTCGTTATGTACGGGCTCGGGGGCCCGGCGGCGGCCGCGGCGGCGGCGTTCTACGTCGTCGCCCACGCGATCGGCAAGAGCGCCCTGTTCCTCACCTCGGGGGCTGTCACCGAGGCGACCGGTGGTAAGACGCGGCTCTCGCAGCTCGGCGGCCTCGGCCGCTCGCTGCCGCTCCTCGCCGTCGCGAGCGCGGTCGCGGCGGCGAGCATCGCCGCGCTCCCCCTGACCCTCGGCTTCTTCGCCGACGAGCTGTTCTTCGACGCGGCGATCGAGCGCGGGACCTGGGCCGCAATCGCCGCCGTTGCCGCCGCCGGGCTGACCTTCTCCTACCTGGCCCGGTTCTGGCTGCTGATCTTCGCCGGCGCCCGGCGCGTCGCCGTACACCGGATCCCGGTGACGATGACCGGCGCGGTCGTCGTCCTCGCGCTCGCCGCGTTCGCGGGCGGCGCGATCGCCGGCCCGGTGTCCGCGATCGCCGGCGACGCCGGCGAGGCGAGCGTCGGAATCCCGGTCGCCGTCGAGGTCGCGTACCACCTCGACCCGCGGGCGGCGAACGTGATGGCGCTCTCGGCCTGGGGGATCGGGATCGCGATCCTCGCCACCCTGCCGCTGACCGACCGGGCGCTGCGCGCCTTCGCGCACATCGGGGCCCGCGCCGGCACCGAGCGGATCTACGGGGAGACGATCGCCGGGCTCAACCGGCTCTCGGACCGGATCCACAACTTCGAGGTCCGCGACCTGCGCACCCGGCTCGCGGCAGTGCTGGTGCCCGGCGGGATCCTGGTCGTGCTCGGGGTGATCGCGACCCCGACCGAGGACGCCTACGTCGTCGGCGAGGTCCGCGGCCGCGAGGTCGCGATGGTGATCGGGCTGGCGCTGGTCTCGGTCGCCGCGATCGCGGCGACGATCCCCCGCCGCCACCTGACGCTCGCGCTCGCGCTCGCCTCGGTCGGCTTCTCGCTCTCGGCGGTTTACGCGTTCTTCGGCGCACCCGATGTCGCCCTCGTCGCGGTCCTCGTCGAGACGATCTTCGCGCTGCTGTTCGTCGGCGTCTTCGCGCTGCTCCCGGCCAGGGTGCTGAAGCGCGAGGCAACCCTGCCGATGCGGCCGAGCCGCCGCTGGCGCGACCCGCTCGTCGGGCTGTTCTCGGGCGCGATCGCGTTCATCGTCGCCTGGGGGGCGCTGTCGCGGCCGACCGCGACCGAGAGCATCGGCTCCGAGCACAGCCGGCTCACAGCCGACGCCCACGCCAAGGACACCGTGACCGCGATCCTCGCCGACTTCCGCGGCCTCGACACGCTTGGGGAGATCACCGTCGTCGCGATCGCGTTCGCCGGTGTCGTCGCGCTGCTGCGACGCGGGAGGCTGCGATGAGGGAGACCCCGACCAGCGTCCTCACGCAGGTGATCTCGCGTCTGCTCCTCGCCCCGATCCTGGTGATCGCGATCGCGATCCTGGTCAAGGGCTACGCCGACGTCGGCGACGGCTTCAGCGCCGGCGTCGTGGCGGCCCTCGGGATCCTGCTCCAGTACATGGCGTTCGGGCGCGCCGAGACCGAGCGGCTGCTGCCGATCAGCCTCGTCCCGCTGCTCGCCTTCATCGGGATGCTGATCGCGCTCGCAATCGCGGCGATTCCGCTGCTGCGCGGCGAGGCGCTGCTCACCCATGTCCCCGAGCCCCGGGCCGACGTGGTCGAGGTCGGGACCCTCGAGCTGATCACCGCGGTCGGCTTCGACGTCGCGATCTTCCTGCTCGTGCTCGGGGCCGCGGTCGGGATCATCCACGCGATCGCCGTCGTCGCCGAGGGGGAGAAGCGATGACGCTGCTGCTCGCGGCGACGATCGGGATCCTGTTCGGCACCGGCGCCTTCCTGCTGATGAAGCCGGACCTGTTCCGGATCGTGGTCGGAATCGTCCTCGTCTCGAACGCCGCCAACCTGACCGTGATGGCGAACGGGCTCAGTCGCGGCCAGAGCCCGATCCTCCCGATCGAGCGCGGGGTGACGATCAGCGACCCCCTGGTCCAGGCGATGACGATCACCGCGGTCGTGATCGGCTTCGGCGTCACCGCCCTGCTGCTCAGCCTCGCCTACAGGATCTACGTCTCCTCCCGCACCGTCGACCTCGACGAGCTCTCACACGCCGAGGCGCGGCACGAGGCGGAGCTCGAGCGAGAGGACGTCTCAGTCTGATGGGCCGATCCGCAGCAGGTTCGCCGAGCGTGCCCACGTCGGCGCCGGCAGCGGCATCTAAGGCGGCTGGCTGATGGACGTCGCGATCGTCCTCCTCGTGCCGTGGGCGGCGGCGGCGCTGCTGGCGATGTTCGACGGGCGCCGGCCGTGGGTCGGGTGGACGGCGGTCGGGGCGCTGACCGCCACCGTCGCGATCTCGGTCGCGCTCGCGGCCGGCGCGTTCGGCAGCGAGCCGTCGGCGACGGTGGCCGGAGGATGGCCGGCCGGGATCGGGATCGAGCTTCGCGCCGACCCGCTCGGTGTCCTGTTCATCGTGCTCTCGAACGCCGTCCTGCTCTCGGCGCTCGTCTACCAGGTCGCGGCCGGAGTGCGGGCGCGCATCTTCCCCGCCCTCGTCCTCTTCCTCGCCGCCGGCCTCACCGGGCTGTTCCTGACCGCCGACGTGTTCAACTTCTACGTCTTCTTCGAGCTCTCGATGATCGCCGCCTACGCGCTCGCGGTCTACGGCGACGAGGCGCGCCAGCTGATCGCCGGGTTCATCTTCGCGGTCGTCAACCTGCTCGGCTCGTTCCTGTTCCTGATCGGCGTCGCGGCGATCTACCACGTCACCGGGACGCTCGAGATGGACGCCGTCGCCGCACGGATCGCGGCGGTCGACCCGAGCGCGACGATCATGATCGCGGTCGCGATCTTCGTCGCCTTCGGGGTCAAGCTCGGACTGTTCCCGTTCCACTTCTGGCTGCCGACCGTCTACACCAGCGCCAGCCCAGCGGTCGCGGCGATGCTGAGCGGCGCGGTCGCCAACATCGGCAGCTACGGGCTGCTTCGCTTCG
Source organism: Solirubrobacterales bacterium (assembly GCA_035461385.1). Classification (GTDB taxonomy): domain Bacteria; phylum Actinomycetota; class Thermoleophilia; order Solirubrobacterales; family 70-9; genus DATHVI01. Next base: position 24,486 of record DATHVI010000151.1, on the reverse strand, counting down.
GCGCCGGGATCCTCACCGACGAGCTGCGCCTCGGGGCGACGGTGCTGATCGCGATCGGCACCCTGAGCATCCTCTACGGGGCGCTGCAGGCGATCTCCCGCCGCACTTCGGCCGAGGTCCTCGCCTACTCGGCGATCGGCCAGGCCGGCTACGTCCTGATCGCGCTCGGGATCGGGGGCCCGGTCGGGATCGCCGCGGCGATCGTCTACGCGATCGTCAACTCGATCAACAAGGCGCTGCTGTTCCTGGTCACCCGGATCCGCGGCTGGCTCGTCGCGGGGGCGTTCGCAATCGGAGCGTTCAGCGTCGCCGGGATCCCGCCGACTGCGGGCTTCTTCGGCAAGGTCGAGCTGTTCCGCGCCGGGATCGAGGAGAACAGCATCGCGCTCGTCGCGCTGATCTTCCTCGGGGGGGCGCTGTCGTTCGTCTACATGTTCCAGATCTACCAGCACGACTTCTGGAGCCGGCAGCGCCGCACCGGGCCGGAGAGCCCGCTGCCGCTTAGGGCGATCGCCGCGGTGCTGGCGGTGGTCGTCGTCGCCCTCGGCTTCTGGCCGGAACCGATCCTCTGGGCGAGCCGCGAGGCCGCCGACGTCCTGATCGCGGGGTCGGAGCCGTGAGCGCCCGGCCGGAAGAGAGGGCTTCCGCTTCCCGGGTGAAGCTCGGTCGGCTCCCGATCAGCCGCGTCGTCGGCGTGATCCTCGTCGCCGCCGCCTACCTGTTGACGCTCGCGAGCGCCGATCCGATCGACGTGCTGATGGCGGTCGCGATCTCGATCGCGGTGATCGCCGGCCTGCGTCGGTTCCTGCTCGGCGAGCGTGCGCTCGGGCTGCGGGAGGTCGCCGGCAGGGCCCTTCGCCTGCCCGCGTTCGCGCTCGTCGTCCTGCGCGAGATCGTCGTCGGCACCTGGCAGGTGGCGCTGGTGGTCAGCGGCCTGCGACAGCTCAGGCGCCCCGGAATCGTGCGAATCCCGATCGGCGAGCGGACCCCGAACGGGGTCGCGGTCACCGCGCTCGCGATCACGCTGTCGCCCGGCGAGCTCCTGGTCGACGTCGACTGGGACGGGCGGGTGATGCTGATCCACGTCATCGACGCGAGCGATCCGGACGGAATCCGCGCCCGCTACGAGCAGATCTACGAGCGCTACCAGCGGCAGGTGTTCCCATGATCCACGAGGTCGTCTTCTACGCCGCCTCGGTCTGGGTCGCGGGACTGATCATCGCCTGCGCCGTGCTCGTCCTCCGCGCCCGCTCGGCTGCGTCCCGGATCGTCGCCCTCGACATGCTGGTCCTGCTCGTGATCGCGCTGCTCGTCCTCTGGTCGGACGCCGAGGGCGTCCCCTACTTCCTCGACGCCGCCCTCCTGCTGGCGCTGCTGGCGTTCATGGGAACGCTCGCCGCGGCCCGGTTCCACGGCGGCGGGAGGCTGTTCTGATGCCGCCGCTCCCGCTCGCGAACGCGCTCGAGGTCACGGTGTCGATCGCCGCCGACGTCCTCGTCTTCCTCGGGATCGTCGTCATCACCCTCGGGGTGGTCGGCGCCTACCGGCTCCCGGACGTTTACACCCAGCTCCACGCGACCGGAAAGGCAGTGTTCCTGGGGGTGATCGCGTTCCTGGTCGCTTCGCTTGCCGCCGGCGACGCCGCGATCGCCGCTCGCGCCGCCCTGATCGCCGGCTTCCTGATCCTCACCACCCCGGTCGGCGCCCACGTCATCGCGCGTGCCGCCTTCGTCCGCGGCGAGCCGATGCGGACGCCGGGAGCGCTCGACGAGTCGGGGGCCGGGCTCGACGAGTCGGGGGCCGGGCTCGACGCGCCCGACGGCAAGCCGGTCGAGGAGGAGCCGCCGGACCGCGGCTGATCGGCGAGCGTCAGGCTCGCACCGGCTCGCGGTCGCGGTCGCCGGCGGTCTCGCGCAGCCAGGCGACCGTGTCACGAAGCGTCTCGGCGGCGGGCCGGAACTCGACTTCGAGGTCGCGAACGGTGCCACCGACGTCGAACGGTCGGGCGTTGAGGATCACCCAGACGCCCTCGTGGTTGAGCGGCAGCCGGGTGGGGACCAGTCGCTGGATCACGTCGACGAACCGGGTCAGGCCCAGCATCACCGGCCCGGGAACCCTGCCTCGCGGCGACCGCCGCCCGCCCGCTTCGCTGATGATCCGCATCACGTCGAGCATCGGCACGAGCTCGGCGACCGCGAGGTAGCGGCGCGGACCGAGGCCGGGGCGAAGCGCCCGCGCGTGGACCCGAGCGAGGTCGCGGACGTCGACGACGGGGAGGAGACCGGGCGCGCCGAGCGGCAGCTTTCCGGCGAGGACGTCGAGGGCGAGGCGCGACGTCTCGCCGAGCGCCGGGTCGTTGGGCCCCCAGACCGCCCCCGGATAGGTCGTCGTCACCGGGAAGCCCTCGGACTGAAGCCGCCGCGCGACCTCCTCCGAGCGCGCCTTCGAGGCGGTGTACGCGAGCTTCGAGCGGCCGATCGGCGAGTCGGGCGTGATCGTTCCCTGCGCCGGAAGGAAGACGACGAACGAGGAGACGTGGATCACCGGGTCGAGCCCGCGCTCGCAGGCCGCGCCGAGGACCACCTCGGCGGCGCGGGCGTTTGTCGCCAGCATCTCGCGGCCGTCGCGGATGTCATACGAGAACGTCGCCGCGGCGTGGACGACCGCGTCACAGGCGTCGAGCGCGCGGGCGACCGCCTCGGGGTCGGTGACGTCGGCCTCGACGACCTCGACCGCGTCGGCGCATCCCAGTGGATCGAGCGCCCGCGCCACCCGCTCCGCCGAGCGCGCCGAGGCGCGGACCTCGTGCCCGTCGTCGAGCAGCGCCCGAACCGTGTGCGAGCCGACCAAGCCGCTCGCGCCGGTGACCAGAACCCTCATCTCATGACCTGCTTCATCGGCGAATTATCGATCGCGCCGCTCGCTCAGCGGCGCCCGTCGAGCGCCGCCTCGAGCGCGGTACCGATCTCGTCGACGTAGACGTACTCGAGGTCGCGGCGCTCGTGCTCGGGGATCTCGAGGACCTCCCCCTCGTTGCGGGACGGAACGATCACCCGCTTGATCCCGGCCCGCTGCGCGGCGAGCGACTTCTCCTTCAGACCGCCGACCGGAAGCACCTGCCCGGTGAGGGTGAGCTCGCCGGTCATCGCGACATCGCTCGCCACCGGCTCGCCCTTGACCAGCGAGGCGAGCGCGATCGCCATCGCGATCCCCGCCGAAGGCCCGTCCTTGGGCACCGCGCCGGCGGGCACGTGGACGTGGATGTCGTGGGTCGCGAACCAGTCGTTGGCCAGGTCCGGATTGAGGCGCTCGGCGTGGCCCCGGACCCACGACAGGGCGGCCTGTGCCGACTCGCGCATCACGTCCCCGAGCTGGCCGGTGATCGTCAGCTTCCCCGATCCCGGCATCGCCGTCGCCTCGATGAACAGCACCTCGCCGCCGACCGGCGTCCAGGCGAGGCCGGTCGCGACGCCGGGGTCCTTGGTCCGCCGTCGCGCCTCGGAGAAGAAGCGGCGCCGCCCGAGCAGCTCCCTGGCGCGCTTGGCGGAGATCGACTGGCGCCCGGTCGCCTTGCCCTCGGCGACCTCGCGCGCGACCTTGCGGCAGACGGTGCCGATCTCGCGCTCGAGGCTGCGGACGCCCGCCTCGCGCGTGTACTCGTCGGCGATCGCCCGCAGCGCCGCGTCGGAGAACGAGATCCTTCCCTTGCGCAGCCCGTTCTCGGCGATCTGGCGGGGGACCAGGTACCGCTTCGCGATGTGGAGCTTCTCGTCGAGCGTGTAGCCGGAGAGCTGGATCACCTCCATCCGGTCGCGGAGCGCCGGCGGGACCGTGTCGAGCGTGTTCGCCGTCGCGATGAACATCACCTCGGAGAGATTGAACGGGAGGTCGAGGTAGTGGTCGCGGAAGCTGTCGTTCTGAGCCGGGTCGAGGACCTCGAGCATCGCGCTCGACGGGTCGCCGCGGAAGTCGGCGCCCATCTTGTCGATCTCGTCGATCATGAACACGGGGTTGCGTGTCCCGGCGTCGCGGAGGGCGCGGAGGATCGTCCCCGGCATCGCGCCGATGTAGGTGCGGCGGTGGCCGCGGATCTCGGCCTCGTCGCGGACGCCACCAACCGAGATCCGCTCGAACTCCCGCCCGAGCGCGCGCGCGATCGAGCGCCCGAGGCTCGTCTTGCCGACGCCGGGCGGGCCGACGAAGCAGAGGATCGGACCGTGCGAGGCCGGGTTGAGCGAGCGCACCGCCAGGTACTCGAGGATCCGGTCCTTGACCCGCTCGAGGTCGTAGTGGTCGGCGTCGAGCACCTCGCGCGCATGGCCGATGTCGAGGTCGTCCTCGGTCTCCTTGCTCCACGGCAGGTCGACGAGCCACTCGAGGTAGGTCCGGATTACCCCGTACTCGGCGGCGGCGGCGGGCAGCCGCTCGAGCCGCGAGAGCTCGCGCTCGGCGGCCTTGAGGGCGTGCTCGGGAAGCTCCGCAGACTCGATCCGGGAGCGCAGCTCGTTGACCTCGGCCTGGGTCTCGTCCTCTTCGCCGAGCTCGCGCTGAATCGCCTTCAGCTGCTCGCGGAGGAAGTACTCGCGCTGGCCCTTCTCGATCTCCGATTGGACCTCGGACTGGATCCGCGAGCCGAGCTGGACGACCTCGAGCTCGCGGGTGAGGATCTGCGACAGGCGCCGCAGCCGCGCGCTGACGTCGACCTCCTCGAGCAGCTCCTGCTTCTCAGCGGTCGGGATCCGCAGCGCACCCGCGATCAGGTGGGAGAGCGCCGAGGGATCGTCGATGTTCGTGACCGCGAGCTGGAGCTCCTCCGGCAGGTAGGGGATGTGCTCGACGATCTCGGTGAACGTGCGCTGGACGTTGTGGGTGAGCGCGTCGAGCTCCGGCGACGGCTCGAGGACGTCCGGGAGCGGCGCGATCCTCGCCACCAGGTAGGGCTCGGTCGCGACGATGTCGCCGATCCGGACGCGCTCGGTCCCCTGGACGAGGATCCGGACGGTGCCGTCCGGCACCTTGAGCATCCGCGCCACCGCCCCCGCGACGCCGACCCGGTAGATGTCGTCGGGACCGGGCTCGGCGAGCTCGGGGTCGGTCGATGCGACCATGACCAGCAGCCGCTCGCCGGAGAGGACGTCGTTGACGAGCCGGATCGACCGCTGCTGGCCGACCGCGAGCGGGGTGAGGGCGTCGGGATAGGTGACCATGTCGCGCAACGGCAGGATCGGCAACGCCGCGGGAAGCGGCTGAGCCGCGTGCTCGCGAACGGCGGCCTCGACGTCACCGGTCTCGACGACCTCGATCCCCGGGGTCCTCGTGTCGTCAGTCATCGCGGGGTTCGATCCGCACCTGGTGCGTGGCGTCGCTCGCCGGCCGGAGCGGTAGCTCGACGCGGAGGATCCCGTCCTCGTAGCTGGCCTTCGCGCGCTCGGCGACGACGTCGGTCCCGAGCTGGACGACGCGGCGGAAGGGGCCGGCTTCGATCTCAAGCTGCTGGTAGACGCGGCCCTCGGTCTCCTGCAGGGGGCGCTCGCCGGTGATCACGAGCTCGCGGCCCGCGACCTCGAGCCCGACGGACTCGGGATCGACGCCCGCGAGCTCGACCTTGACCACAGCCCGCGGTGCGGCGTCGCCGGCGCCCTGCGGCTCGCCGCAGTAGTAGACGTCGACCCTCGGCTTGAACGCCGGCTGGGAGCGCGAATGGCGCGGAAACGCCCGCGCGCGCGAGGCATCGAGCATCTCGTCCATCTCCCGCCACATGCGCTCGAAGTTCACCAGCAGGTCGCCGCGGTCGCGAGGCATCACAGGTGAGATTAGCCGGTGCCCGGAGGGCGCCGGCAGCAGCATGTGAGGCGGCGAAGCCGCCGCAGGGGGTTGTGGTTAGCCGGTGCCCGGAGGGCGCCGGCAGCAGCATGTGAGGCGGCGAAGCCGCCGCAGGGGGCTCAGTCATGACTCGCGCGAGGCGTCAGATCTCGTAGACCGCGCCCTCGCGGGCGACCTCGACCGGGCCGCCGAACGCCTCCGCCGCCTCCCCGGTTGCCCACTCGGGATCGATCTCGTCCGAGATGTGGGTGAGGACGACTCGCTTCGCTCCTGCGCGGCGCGCGTGGTCGCCCGCCTCGGCGGGAGTGAGGTGCCCCCGGACGCCGGTGCGCTCGGGGCGGGGGACCGTCGCTTCGATGAGCAGGAGGTCGGTGTCGCGGGCGGCCTCGACGAGCTCGTGCGACGGGCTGCTGTCGGCGCTGAACGTGAACCGGCCGCCCCCGAGCCGCGAGGTGAGGTTGATCGCGTGCGAGGCGACGTAGTGCGGGACGAGCCGGAAGCGCGCGGTGAGCGTGCCGATCTCGGCGACGTCGGAGGTGTTGTACTCGTCGATCTCGAACGCATCCTCGATCAGCGTCTCCCCTCCCCAAGACCCGCAGAGCCGGCGGAATGCCGCCGCGGCGCCGCGGGGCGCGATCAGCCGCGGGAGGGCCGGGCTGTCGGTCCCCGGATAGCCGGCGACCGGCACCGGCTGCTGGCGGGGCGAGAGCAGCAGGGCGTAGGCGAACGGCACCAGGTCGAGGATGTGATCGGCGTGCAGGTGGGAGATCAGGACCGCGTCGACCTCGAGGTAGTCCCGGAGCCCCCGCAGCTTGCCGAACACCCCGTTCCCGCAGTCGAGCACCAGGGTCGTCTCGCCGTCCTCGACCAGGTAGCCGCTGCAGGCGCCGCCGGCGTCCTCCCACGCCGGCGACTTGCCGAGCACGGTGACCTTCATCCCGGGGACTCTATTCGCGGCGGAGGCCGATCGCGCAAGCGCCGGTAATCGCTCACCGGGCCGTTTGCCGAAAAACCCCGGCGGTTGCGTGAACGCCCCGCGCAGGCCGACCGGGGAGTTGCGATCATCGCCTCGCTGATCGTCGAACGACCGAAAGGAGCCGAATGGTCGAGGTCGCTGAGCCCCCGCAGGAGATCGCCGAGGCGCTGGGATTCACGCGCCGCGCGGCGAAGCCGCGGCGCAAGAACGGGCGCAGCTGCGCCGAGTGCTTCTTCCATCGGCGGATGCTCTGCGCGCTCGACCTCGACGAGCCGTGCTCGACCTTCCGCCCTGACGGCCCGGCCGGGCTGGTCCCGCCCCGCCAGCCATCGCTCCTGATTAGGGACACCTAATACATCGCGACGCTCGCGCTAGAATCGCCGCGATGGCGCACGAGAGAACGGCGCGCCTGAGCGCCTCCCCCCCGCTGTTCAAGAACCGGTTCCTCGACTTCTTCTCGCGGATCCACCCGTCGGTCCCGGCCCTGATCTACCTGCCGGTGGCGGCCCTGCTCGTGATCCTCGGGGCGCGCGACGGCCAGGGCGCGCTGACGATCGTGCTCCTTCTCCTCGCCGGGATCGCGTTCTGGACCCTGACCGAGTACTGGCTTCACCGCAAGCTGTTCCACTGGGAGCCGGACCACCCGATCGGCCGCCGGATGCACTTCATCATCCACGGCATCCATCACGACCACCCGAACGACAAGCTCCGTCTGGTGATGCCGCCCGGGGCGTCGATCCCGCTCGCGATCCTGTTCTTCGGCGCCTTCTACCTGGTGTTGGGTTCGCCGACCGCGTACCCGGCGTTCGCCGGCTTCCTGCTCGGTTACCTGCTCTACGACTACACGCACTACTACGTGCATCACTTCGTCCCCAAGAGCAACCTCGGCAAGCGTCTGCGAGAGCAGCACATGCGCCACCACTTCCAGGACCACCGTTACGGGTACGGAGTCTCGTCCCCGATCTGGGACGCCGTGTTCGGCACCCTGCCTCGCAGCCGGCGCAAGGCCTGACCCGCACCACCGGTCCCACGGTCACGCCGGCGTGACTGTAAGGTGAGTTGCACCACTGACCCGGGGGCAAGAAGGAGAACGCCGAACCATGAGCGCAGTCGAACACGCCGCGAGCATCATCCGCGAGCGCCTCAGCGAGCTCGATGCCGAGCGCAAGCAGCTCGAGCGGGCGCTGGCGAACCTGACCGGTGGACGGGTCGGGCGCCGCGGCCCCGGGCGTCCGCGGGGCTCGACCTCCGCACGACGCCGTCGCCGTCGCCGCGGCGGCACCCGCGCCGATCAGGCGGTGAAGATCGTCCAGGAGAGCCCTGGGGTGACCGCATCCGAGATCGCGAAGAAGATGAGCATCAAGCCGAACTACCTCTACCGCGTGATGGCCGACCTCGAGAAGGAAGGCCGGGTGAAGAAGGAGGGGCGCAAGTACACGGCGGCGTAGCCGCGAGTGCTGAGTGCTCAGATCAGCCCGAGCTCGCGCACCGCGTCGCGCTCGGAGCGGAGCTCGTCGACGGTCGCGTCGATCCGCTCGCGCGAGAAGGCCGGGACCTCGAGGCCGTCGACGATCGACCACTCGCCGCCCTCGCAGCGGCAGGGGAAGCTCGAGATCAGGCCCTCCTCGACGTCGTAGGAGCCGTCGGAGGGGACCGACATCGACACCCAGTCGCCCTCCGGCGTGCCGAGCGTCCAGTCGCGGACATGGTCGATCGCGGCGTTCGCGGCCGATGCGGCGCTCGAGGCGCCGCGGGCCTCGATGATCGCCGCGCCGCGCTTGGCGACGGTGGGGATGAACTCGTCGGCGATCCACGCCTCGTCGTCGACTGCGTCCCAGGCCGAGCGCCCGCCGACCTTCGCGTTGACGAGGTCCGGGTACTGGGTCGTCGAGTGGTTGCCCCAGACGGTCATGTTCGTCACCTCGTCGACGCCGACCGAGAGCTTGTTCGCGAGCTGACCGATCGCCCGGTTGTGATCGAGCCGGGTCATCGCGGTGAACCGCTCGCGAGGGACGTCGGGGGCGTTGGACATCGCGATCAGGCAGTTCGTGTTCGCCGGGTTGCCGACGACCAGCACGCGGACGTCGTCGGCGGCGTGGGCGTTGATCGCCTCACCCTGAGGCCGGAAGATCCCGCCGTTCGCCTCGAGCAGGTCGGCGCGCTCCATCCCCTTCGTCCTCGGCCGCGCACCGATCAGCAGGGCGACGCCGGCGCCGTCGAAGGCAAACCCCGCCTCGTCGGTGACGTCGATCTTCCGCAGCAGCCCGAACGCGCAGTCATCGAGCTCCATCGCGGTGCCCTCCGCGGCCTTGACCGCGTCGGGGATCTCGAGCAGCCGCAGCTCGACCGGGGTGTCCGGTCCGAGCATCTGGCCGGAGGCGATGCGGAAGAGGATCGCGTAGCCGATCTGGCCGGCCGCGCCGGTCACTGTCACCTTGACGGGGTTGCTCACGGGGCGTCTCCTCGGATCGTCGCTGACTCGGTCTCAGGCCATCGCGCGCTGCAGGCCCTCGTCGATCGAGGTGAGGAACTCCTGCGTGGTCTGGAACTCCTGGTCGCCCCCGACCAGCAGCGCGAGGTCCTTGGTCATCTTCCCATCCTCGACCGTCTCGACGCAGACGCGCTCGAGGGTCTCGGCGAACCTCGACACCTCGGGGGTGCCGTCCATCCGCCCTCGCGCCGCGAGCCCGCGGGTCCAGGCAAAGATCGACGCGATCGGGTTGGTCGAGGTCGGCTTGCCCTGCTGGTGCTGGCGGTAGTGCCGCGTGACCGTGCCGTGGGCGGCCTCGGCCTCGACGGTCTTGCCGTCGGGCGTCATCAGCACGCTGGTCATCAGCCCGAGCGAGCCGAACCCCTGGGCGACGGTGTCGGACTGGACGTCACCGTCGTAGTTCTTGCACGCCCACACGTAACCGCCCTCCCACTTCAGCGCCGCCGCGACCATGTCGTCGATCAGGCGGTGCTCGTAGGTCAGTCCGCGCTCGTCGAACTGGTCTTTGAACTCGGCTTCGAAGACCTCCTGGAAGAGGTCCTTGAACCGCCCGTCGTACGTCTTCAGGATCGTGTTCTTGGTCGACATGTAGACCGGGTAGCCGCGCTCGAGCCCGTAGCGGAACGAGGCTCGGGCGAAGTCGCGGATCGATGCGTCGAGGTTGTACATCGCCAGCGCGACGCCGCCGCCCTCGGGGAAGTCGAACACGTCGAGCTCGATCGGGTCGGTGCCATCGTTCGGGGTGAAGGTCAGCATCAGCTTGCCGTCGCCCGGGACCAGGGTGTCGGTGGCGCGGTACTGGTCGCCGAACGCGTGGCGGCCGATGATGATCGGCTTCGTCCATCCCGGGACGAGCCGGGGGATGTTCGAGATCACGATCGGCTCGCGGAAGATCACGCCGCCGAGGATGTTGCGGATCGTCCCGTTCGGCGACCGGTACATCCGCTTGAGACCGAACTCCTCGACCCGCGCCTCATCGGGGGTGATCGTCGCGCACTTGACGCCGACGCCGTGCTCCTTGATCGCATTCGCTGCGTCGACCGTGATCTGGTCGCCGGTCGCGTCGCGACTGGAGATCCCGAGGTCGAAGTGGACGAGGTCGACGTCGAGGTAGGGCAGGATCAGCTGCTCCTTGATGAACGCCCAGATGATCCGGGTCATCTCGTCGCCGTCGAGCTCGACGATCGGGTTCTCCACCTTGATCTTTGCCATCGGTCCCGCGGCGGGCGATCCTAGCGACCGCGCGGCGGGCGGGCGTCGGCGTTAGCCTCCTATTCGATGTCGGTCGCCGAACGCCGCCCAGAGCAGGCGACCCATGAGGTCACCAACCAACCGCCGCCGCTCGAGGGCTACAACGTCCTCGAGTCGGATCCGGTGCTGGTCGAGGCGCTCGCGCGCGAGGGAGGCGAATGGGCCCGCGACCGCGCCCGCGAGCTCGGCGCGATCTGCGGCCGGCCGGACGTGATCCGGCTCGGCGCCGAGGCGAACGAGAACCCGCCCCGGCTCCGGACCCACGATCGCTTCGGCCACCGGATCGACGAGGTCGCCTTCCATCCCGCCTGGCACGAGCTGCTCCGGCTAGGGGTCGCCCACGGGCTGCACGCGCTGCCGTGGCGGGAGCCGAAGCCGGGCGCGCACGTCGCTCGGGCGGCGATGTTCATGCTCCTCGCGCAGGTCGAGGCCGGTGTCGGCTGCCCGCTGTCGATGACCTATTCGGCGATCCCGGCGATCCGCGCCGCGCCCGAGGTCGCCGACGAGTGGGAGTCGCGGTTCCTGTCGCTCGAGTACGACGGCGAGCGGCTGGTGCCCGCCGCCGACAAGAAGGGCGCGCTTTGCGGGATGGGGATGACCGAGAAGCAGGGCGGGTCGGACGTGCGCGCGAACACGACCGCCGCCCGGCGGCTCGACGGGGGCCGCGAGTACGAGCTCACCGGGCACAAGTGGTTCATGTCGGCGCCGATGTGCGACGCCTTCCTCGTCCTCGCCCAGGCCGACGGCGGGCTCTCCTGCTTCTTCGTGCCGCGGTTCGCGCCGGGCGGGGAGCGCAACCGGATCCACCTCCAGCGACTCAAGGACAAGCTCGGCAACCGCTCGAACGCATCGTCGGAGGTCGAGTTCCGCGGCGCCTGGGCCGAGCTCGTCGGCGACGAGGGCCGCGGCGTGCAGACGATCATCGAGATGGTCAACCACACCCGCCTCGATTGCACACTCGGCGCCGCCGCGGGGATGCGCGCCGGGGTCGCGCAGGCGAGCTGGCACGCCGCCCACCGGTCGGCGTTCGGAAGGATGCTTGCCTCCCAGCCGCTGATGCAGAACGTGCTCGCCGACCTCGCGGTCGAGTCCGAGGCGGCGACGGTGGCTGCGCTGCGCCTCGCCCGGGCCTATGACGAGTCGGCGCCCATGCCCGCCGCCTCCTCCGCTACGCGTCCGGGGGCGGCGGGGTCCGAGCAGGGGCGAGAGCAGGCGCAGACGTTCAAGCGACTCGCCACCGCCGTGCTCAAGTACTGGCTCTGCAAGCGGGCACCGGCGCACGCCGCCGAGGCGCTCGAGTGCCTCGGCGGAAACGGCTACGTCGAGGAGTCGGGTATGCCGCGCCTCTATCGCGAGTCGCCGCTGAACTCGATCTGGGAGGGGTCGGGGAACGTCCAGTGCCTCGACGTGCTCCGCGCGATGGTCAAGAGCCCGGCCTCGGTCGAGGCGTTCTTCGACGAGGTCGGCGAGGTGGCCGGCGCCGACCCGCGGCTCGACGCCGCGGTCGGCGAGCTGCGCGACGAGCTCCGCGACCCCGAGGCGATCGAGTCGAGGGCGCGGCGAGTGGTCGAGTGGATGGCGCTCGTCCTCCAGGGCTCGCTGCTCGTCCGGGTCGGCGACCCCGCGGTCGCCGACGCGTTCTGCGCTTCGCGGCTCGGGGGCGATGCGGGACGGGCGTTCGGGACGCTGCCGCCGGCAGTCGACTTCGAGGCGATCGTCGCCCGGCACACGCCCGAGCTCTGACACCCGCCCGGCCCCGAGCGCATCAGGGTTTGGCTGGCCGGGCGGGCGATCGACCGCCTCGAGCAGCTCCACAGTCGCTGAAGCCGCTGCCTCACGACCAGCGATCCCAGCGGCGCAGCATCGGCCCGGGATCGATTGGGCGCCCGCGCCCGTGCCCGCGCGGCCAGATCTCGAAGTGGAGGTGGCAGGGGGTCGAGGCGGCGTTGCCGCTTCGACCGACGACTCCGATCCGCTGGCCGGTGCGCACGCGCTCGCCGGCGCGAAGCGGCGAGGGGCGCGGCAGGTGGGCGTAGAGGTAGTCGTGGCCGGTCCCCCGCCCGCGGATGACGACGTAGTGGCCCTTGAGCGGCGGGTCGTCGGCGACCTTCCGCACCCGCCCGCCCTGGGCGGCGAGGAGCCTCGTCCCGCAGGCCGCGGTGACGTCGAAGCCCTCGTGGGTGCGCCCGCCGGAGCGCGGCGCCGCGAACTCGCCGACGGCGCCGCGGAGCCCGTGCGGCCCGGCGACCGGGTACGCGTGGCCGCGAAGCACGGTCGTGCCCGCGCGCCGTAGGCGCCCGCCGCGGCGCCCGACCCGCCAGACGTAGCGACCGTCGGCCGCCGCGGAGCCGTCGCGCCGAGCGCCGTGCCAGCGAACGAGGCGCCGGCGGAGCGGCCGCGCGTCGCGAAGCACCCACGAGCGGAGGGCACGCCTGCGGCCGGCCCGGCTGACGGTGACGCGAAGATCGGTCGGGCCGGGGGCCTGGAAGCGGACCGCGAGCGTCGCCGGCGTGCGGCCGTCGAAGAGGATCCGCGGGGGTCGAACGCCGCGGCGAAGGAGCGCGAACCCCGGGCGGAGGGCGACCGCGGCCTCGGCGCGGGCCGGCTCCTCGCCGCCGTCGTCGGCGGTGACCTCGATCGCGGCGAGGGCACGGGTGCCGCGCCGGCGCAGCGCCCGCTTGACCCGCGCGGTCGGGGCGCGGCGGGCGCGGAGGCGAAGCCCGGCCGCTTCGCCGGCGGCGAGCGTCGACCGCACGGCGACCAGCGGCACCGAGAACCGCCGGCCGGGACCGGCGACCACGATCGCGCCGTTCGCGACGGCGTCGCACGCCGCCGCGCACGACGCGCGCACCCGGACCTCCGCACGGCTCGCGTTGACGCCGATCCGCTGCGGCTGAGCGGCGGCGAGAACGAGCCGCTCGGGGTCGTCCGTCGCCTCACCGGCGGCGACTGCACCGGATGCGGCCGCCGCCGCGAGGGCGGCCGCCGAGAGGCTCAGGCCGAGCGCGCGCGCCGACATCAGCCGCGGAGCGTAGTCAGCCCGCCGGGCGGCCCCGGGCCGCGCCACCGGGCTCGGCCCCGGATCAGAGCACCAAGACGAGGAGCAGCGCCACGGCCAGCGCTGTGCCGGCCACGAGTCCGGCGAGGTCGGCGAGCGTCAGCAGCAGCCGGGCCCGGGGGTGATCGCCGACGCGGGTTTGCTCGCGCCGGCGGGGGCCGATCAGCTCGAGATCCATCGCCTGTTAGTAGACGAACACATCGTGCTCAAACATTGCACACCTGACGGACGCCTCGCGGCCCGGCACGCGTCCTGCTCCCCGACCGCCCCGCCGTCCCGGTGCCTAGACCCAACGCTCGTCGAGGCGCCTGACGACCGCCTCGGTGAGCCGTGCCGCGTCGGCGACGCTTCCGTAGTCGACGTTGTCGGGGACGTCGCTTCGCCAGTGGTAGTTGCCCGGCTGCTTCAGCTTCGTGCACGAGCACAGCGCCGCGCACGGGTAGCCCGCCGCGAGCGGATAGACGCCGTCGGTGGCGTTGCGCAGCCGCAGGTTCGGGAACAGCTCGATCCCGAGCTCGCGTGCGAGCCCGTCGAGGAGGTCGAGGGCGGCGGACGGGTACTCGCGGACGCCGAGCATCCCCTCCCCGCGCAGCACGCAGAGGTGCGGCGATCCGACGGTGTCGAGGGCGAGGAAGAAGGTCCGGTCGCGAGGCAGCGAGTCGAAGTGGCGGTCGGCGAAGTGATGCATCCCCTCGCAGGTCGCCTCCTCCGAGGTCGAGAGCAGGATCACCCGCACCGACTCGGTCGGCCGCTCGGCGAGCGCACGGGCGACGGCGAGCATCGCCGCGACCCCGGACGCGTTGTCGTTCGCCCCCGGCACGGCGTCGCGCGCGCCGATCTCGGCCATCACCGCCGCGACGCCGGCGCTGACGACGGTTCCGAGCCGGGCGAGCGCCCGGCTGCCGGTGACCGCCCCGGCGGCGGCGACTCCCGCCGCCCCGACCACCGGCCACATTAGCGGCGGGCTGGTGTCGTTGCGCTCGATGAACCCGGCCCGGTCGGCGAGCTCGGGCAACAGCGGGTGGAAGACGAGCCCCGAGTGGGCGGCATCGTGGTGGGCGACGAGGACGACGGTGCGCTCGGCATCGGCCGGCCCGAGCTCGCCGACGACGTTCGATGCCGAGCGCTTCGGGAGCGCCCGGCGGAGCAGGCGCCGGCGCGGAGGGAGGTCGTCGATCGCGGCCGCGCAGGCGGCGGCCCCGAGCGCCGCGCCGAGCGCGCGCCGACCGGTGAGGGTCGCGACCCCGGCGACGACGCCGGCGGCCGCCGCGAGCCCGAGCGGCCACCAGTAGCCACCGCTCGAGCTCTCCGCCTCGATCCGGACCTCGGCCCCGCACGCACGCAGCTCCTCGACGACCCACTCCGCCGCGAGGCGCTCCCCGGGCGACGCCGTCGGGCGGTGGATCGACGCCAGCGCCGCGACGCGGTCGCGCAGCCAGCCCTCGTCGGCCCGGTTCGGCGCGTGCTCGGCGACTGTCCCCGCCCCGGTCATGCGCGCGAACGGTAGTCGACCGGCGTCGTCCGCAGCACGGGCGCGGGCGCGAACGGCGGATTGCGCCACCCCGGCGTGTGGAACCATGGAGTGATGCCCGCGCGCACCGCTCTGACGCTGTTCCACATCCGGGGGATCCGGATCGGGGTCGACTACTCGTGGTTCATCGTCCTCTTCCTGGTCATCATCTGGCTCTCGGGCTTCTACCGCGCGGTGCTCGGGGCGAGCGACGATGCGGTCGAGCCCTACCTGCTCGCGGTCACGAGCGCGCTGCTCTTCTTCAGCTCGATCCTGCTCCACGAGCTCGGTCACGCGCTCGTCGCGCTCCGGCGCGGGATCGGGATCTCCGAGATCACCCTGTGGCTGTTCGGCGGCGTCGCGAGGATGACCCGCGACTCGGACTCGCCGGGAACCGAGTTCAAGGTCGCGGTCGCGGGGCCGCTGGTGACGCTGGCGATCGCCGTCGCCTGCATCGGGATCGGCATCGGCGCCGCGGGCGGCGACGAGTTCTCGCGGGCGATGGTCGTCGACGGCGACACCGACACCTCGGGGATCCTCGCCCTGCTCGCGTGGCTCGGGACGATCAACGCCCTGATCCTCGTCTTCAACCTGATCCCCGCGTTCCCGCTCGACGGTGGCCGGATCGCGCGCGCGATCGTTTGGAAGCTGAGCGGCAACCGCAACCGCGCGACCCAGTTCGCGGGAGTCCTCGGGCAGGTCTTCGCGTACCTCTTCATCGCCGCCGGGATCTTCTGGGCGCTCGGCGTCGGGAACGTGATCGGCGGGATCTGGCTGGCGCTGATCGGCTTCATCCTCGTGCAGTCGGCCCGCGGCCATGTGATCCAGGCCCAGCTCGGGCGGCGGATCGAGGGGATCAGCGTCGCCGACGTGATGGACCCCGATCCGGTCGCGATCCCCGACAGCGCGAGCGTCGAGCGGGCGCTCGACGAGTACTTCCTCCGCTACCGGTGGCCGTGGTTCCCGGTCGTCGACGCCGGTCAGCGGTTCCTCGGGCTGATCGTGCGCGACGCCGCCGACTCGGTCCCCGAGCCGGTCCGCGCCTCGCAGCGGGTCGCCGACCTGATCGAGCGCGACAACGAGCAGGGGAACCTGCGGGTGCTCGCCGACGCGCCGCTCGAGACCCTGCTCGGCAACGACGTGCTGCGGCGGTTCGGCGCGCTCGCCGCCGTCGACCCCGACGGCCGGCTGCGCGGAATGATCACCGCCGACGAGGTGGGGAGGGCGCTTCGCGGCGCGTTGGAGGGCGACCGGACTTACCCCACCCCTTCGCCCTGACGCGCGACTCAATAGGATCGCGCCCAGATGCGTCACGACGTGGTGGTGATAGGAGCGGGGCTAGCCGGGCAACGCGCGGCCCTCGCCGCCGCCGAGGCGGGAGTGTCCGTCGCGATCGTCTCCAAGGTCCACCCGGTGCGCTCGCACTCGAACGCCGCCCAGGGCGGGATCAACGCCGCGCTGCAGGAGGACGACAGCTGGGAGTCGCACGCCTTCGACACCGTCAAGGGCTCCGACTACCTCGGCGACCAGCACGCGATCGAGGTGATGACCCGCGAGGCGCCGAACGAGATCCTCCATCTCGAGCACCTCGGCGTCCCCTTCCACCGCAACGAGGAGGGCAAGCTCGGCACGCGGGCGTTCGGCGGCGCCTCGCAGGCGCGGACCTACTACGTCGCCGACATCACCGGCCAGGCGATCATGCACGTGCTCTACGAGCAGCTGATGAAGCATTCGGATCAGGTCGAGCGCTACGAGGAGTACTTCTGCACCTCGCTCGCGCTCGACGACGACGGCAACTGCGTCGGCGCGGTGATGCGCAACGTCCGCGACGGCTCGATGGAGCTGTTCGAGGCGAAGAACGTGATCGTCGCGACCGGCGGCAACGGACAGGTGTGGCAGCCGACCACGAACGCGCTGATCTGCACGGGCGACGGGATCGCGATGGCCTACCGGGCCGGGGCCCCGCTGTCGGACATGGAGATGATCCAGTACCACCCGACGACCCTAGCCGGCAAGGGCTTCCTGATCACCGAAGGCGCCCGCGGCGAGGGCGCCCACCTGCTGAACGCGAACGGCGAGCGGTTCATGGAGCGCTACGCGCCGAGCAAGATGGAGCTCGCCTCGCGTGACGTCGTCTCCCGCGCCGAGCAGACCGAGATCAGCGAGGGCAGGGGCTTTCCCGATGGCACCGTCGCGCTCGACATCACCGTCGTCCCCCGCAAGCGGATCCACGAGGCCCTGCGCGAGATCGTCCTCGTCGGCCGCGACTTCGCCGGCGTCGACATCACCCGCGAGCCGATCCACATCAAGCCCGGCAACCACTACACGATGGGCGGGGTGAAGACCGACGTCTGGGGCGCGACCGAGATCCCGGGCCTGTACGCCGCCGGGGAGGTCGCCTGCGTCTCCGTCCACGGCGGCAACCGGCTCGGCGCGAACTCGCTCCTCGACACGCTGATCTTCGGTCGCCGCTCGGGCGAGCACGCCGCCGCGCGGGCGAAGCGGACCGACCCGGGACGGCCCTCGAGGGCGGTGCTCGCCGACGAGGAGCGGCTGATCGCCGCGGTCGTCGGCCGCGAGCGCGGGTCGGGGCGCCGGATCTCGGAGATCCGCAAGGAGCTCGGCGAGACGATGGACCGCCACGTCGCCGTGTTCCGCGACGAGCAGGGGATCCAGACCGCGCTCGAGACCGTGAAGCGCCTCCAGGAGGAGGCAGAGACCGCCTACATCGACGACCGCGGCAACGTCTTCAACCAGGACGTCCTCGGGGCGCTCGAGCTCGGGTTCATGCTCGACAACGCCGAGTGCACCTGCGTCGGCGCGCTCCACCGGACCGAGAGCCGCGGAGCCCAGTACCGGACCGATTACCCGGAGCGAAACGACGACGAGTGGCTCAAGCACATCGACCTTCGCCGCGACACCGATGGGCCCCGGATCGGCTACTCCGAGGTGACGATCACCCAGTGGCAGCCCGAGGCGCGCACCTACTGATGGGACGGCAGGTCGGGACGCGATACCCGCTAGGGTCGGGCACGAGGCATGGCTGAGTACACGCTCAAGGTTCGCCGCTTCAAGCCCGACGCCGACGCCGACGGAGCGCCGCAGGGGCCCTACTGGCAGCAGTTCGACGTCGAGCTCGACCCGACGCTGTCGGTCCTCGACGGCCTGCTCCAGGCGAAGGATCGCGAGGATGGGTCGCTCGCCATCCGCTGCTCGTGCCGGGCGGCGATCTGCGGCTCGTGCGGGGTGAAGATCAACGGCCAGTCGACGCTCGCCTGCCTGACCCAGATCGGCGAGGCCCACGAGCGAGCCAACCGGATGAACGAGATCGGCGTCGCCCCCAGTCCGCCCGGGCGCGCCCCCGAGCGCGAGCCGCGCCCGATCGTCGTCGAGCCGATGGGCAACATGCCGGTGGTCAAGGACCTGGTCACCGACATGGAGTCGACTCACTGGGAGAAGGTCCGTCGGGTCACCCCGTGGCTGCTCGACGACGGCAACCCGCCCGAGCGCGAGCGGGTCGTCCCGCCCGAGTCGATGGTCGACATCACCCAGACGATCGCCTGCATCCAGTGCGGCGCCTGCGTCTCGGCCTGCCTGTCGATGGAGGCCGACCCCGACTTCATCGGCCCCGCCGCGCTGGCGAAGGCCTACCGGTTCGTCGGCGACCCACGCGACGTCGAGACGGCCGAGCGCCTCTACGACCTCGCCCAGGACCCGCACGGGATCTACGACTGCACCCACTGCTTCCAGTGCGTCGACGCGTGCCCGAAGGGCGTCGCGCCGATGGATCAGATCATGCGGCTGCGCCGGGCGGCCGGCGACGCAGGGATCAACGACCGCAACAACGGCCACCGCCACGAGTCCGCGTTCACGCAGATCATCGAGAAGAAGGGCACGCTCGACGAGTCGCTGCTGCTCCAAGAGTCCTACGCCCAGGGGATCAAGGGCAAGCTGATGCCGAGGCCGGCCGCGATCAAGGGCCTGCTCGGATCGATCCCGACCGCGATCCGCGGGATCAGGACCGGGAAGATGCGCTCGCTGCCGAAGCTGATCCCGGGGATCCACAAGAAGCTGCCGGGCGACGCGCAGGACCACGTCAAGCGGGTCTACGCGCACGCCGAGGAGCACCGCACCGAGCTCAACCTCTACATCACCGGCGAGGAGGGCGACGGCGACGCCACCGCGCAGCGGGAGACGGCCGAGGGAACTCCCGCCGCCACCGACCCGGCGGCATCCGTCGTCGGCGGCGGCCGCCAGCACACCGACAAGGTCACCGAGGGCGGAAGCGAGACATGAGAACCGACTACCCCGTCGCCCCCGCGGCCGGCTTCGCCGGCCGACCGCTCGCCTTCGGCTCGCTGGGTCGCAGCATCAATTGCCCGAGGCGTAGCCTCGGGCCAGGGCGTCCGCTGCGGCGGCTTCGCCGCCTCACCTGCATCTCCGGCGGCGCACCGCCGCCGGCCGGAATACCCGACGGGAGCGGAGGAGGGGACGGCCTGTGAGATTGGCCTACTGGCCGGGGTGCGTGTCGCGGGGGTTCACGCCCGAGCTCCACGGCTCGATGGCGCTGGTCGCCGAGCGGCTCGGGATCGAGCTCGTCGAGCTCGACCGGGCGAACTGCTGCGGCGCCGGGGTGATCGCCGAGCACAACCAGGAGCTCGCCGACACGCTCAACGCCCGCACCTTCGCCCTCGCCCAGGAGACCGGGTTGGCGATGATGAACATCTGCTCGACCTGCCAGGGCGCCCAGTCGGAGTGCCAGCAGCGGCTCGACGCCGACTCCGCCTATCGCGCCCACATCAACGAGGCGCTCGCCGGCGAGGGGCTCGAGTACGTCAAGGGCAAGCAGGGGTTCGAGAACAAGAACTTCCTCTGGGTGCTGGTCGAGGACTACGGCCTCGACACCCTGAAGGCGAAGGTGACCCGGCCGCTCGACGGCCTCCGCGTCGGGCCCTTCTACGGCTGCTACATCGTCCGGCCCAAGCACCGGATCGGCTACGAGGAGCACCCTCAGCGCGACCTCTACCTCGAGCTGGTGATCGAGGCGCTGGGCGGCGAGATCGTCGAGTACGACGGCGCCCGCAAGTGCTGCGGGTTCCCGGTGATCACGATGAACCGCGAGACCTCCCTGCGCCAGGCCGGAACCCACATCGGCGACGCCCTCGACGCCGGCGCCGACTGCCTGGTGACGCCGTGCCCGCTCTGCCACCTCAACCTCGACATGCAGCAGCCCGAGGCGGCGAAGGTCGCCGGCCGCGACCTCGGGCTCGCGGTGCTCCACCTCCCGCAACTCGTCGGGCTCGCGCTCGGCTTCGATCCCAAGCAGCTCGGGATGGACAAGCACATCGCCGCGACCGACTGGGTCGCGGACCGGGTGACGGCGCTCGCGCCGGCGTCGGTCTAGGGCCCTAAGGCCCGCGCCCGCCCGAGGCGCGGACCCGGATATCCGTCCAGACGATTTGACCCGGCCGGTACGGCGCCCTATCCTGGCCGCGCTTCGGACACCGACGGACTGGAGGAGCAAGCATGGGGGGAAGCAAGGACGGGCGCGCGGGCCGGACGCGGCACGGTGGGCGCGGCCTGCGGACGGCGGCGCTCGTGGTCGCGGCGACGGTCGCCGGGCTCGCGTTCGCTCCCGCGGCCGCGGCGGAGATCTTCTGGGCGAACACCGGGACGACGAGCGCGATCGGCAGCGCGACGCTCTCAGGCGGAAGCGTCAACCACACGCTGATCGCCGCCGACCTGCCGTGCGGGGTCGCCGCCGACGGGGAATACGTGTACTGGGCGAATCCCGTCACCGACTCGATCGGGCGGGCGGAGCTCGACGGCGAGGACGTTGACCCGACCTTCATCACCGGCGCCGACGAGCCATGCGGGGTGGCGGTTGACGGCGAGCACATCTACTGGGCCAACTCGGCGGAGGCGAGCGAGACGATCGGCCGCGCCACCCTCGACGGCAGCGGGGTCGACCAGAGCTTCATCACCGGCGGCGCCGTCCCGACCGGAGTCGCCGTCAACGCCGAGCACATCTTCTGGACCAATGCCGGCACCCCGAACTCGATCGGGCGCGCGAACGTCGACGGCACCGGCGTCAACCAGAGCTTCATCACCGATCCCGCGAGCCCGATCGGGATCGCCGTCGACCGCGACCACGTCTACTGGACGAACGGCGTGATCGGGTCGTTCTCGATCGGCCGCGCCGACATCGACGGCGGCAACGAGCAGCAGGCGTTCATCACCGAGGGGGTCTTCGTGCCATCCGGCGTCGCCGTCGACGGCGAGCACGTCTACTGGACGAACTTCGGCGCCAACACGGTGGCGAGGGCGAAGCTCGACGGCACCGACGTCGACCCCGAGTTCATCACCGACGCCGACAATCCGTTCGGGGTCGCCGTCGCGATCCTCTCGCCTCCTGCGTGCTCGGGAGTCGCGGTCTCGAGCCGCCACGCCGAGCCGGTCGAGATCCGGCTCGACTGCGCCGGGAGCGGGCTCAAGCACGCAATCGCCTCCGCGGCCGCGAACGGGACGCTCTCGAACCTTCGCGCGGCGCGCGGGACCGTCACCTACACCCCGCGGCGCGGGTTCTTCGGGCAGGACGGCTTCACCGCCTCGGCCGCGAACTCACTCGGCTCGGACACCGCCGCGGTGACGATCGAGGTCCGCCCGGCATCGAACCTGTTCAGGCTCGGGAAGGCGAAGCGGAAGCGCAAGCGGGGCACCGCCCGGCTTCCGGCGACCGTCCCCGGCGAGGGGAGGCTCGTCCTGCGCGGGCGCGCGGTGAGGCGATCGCGGGCGAGCACCGCCCGGGCGCGCACGGTGCGGCTGCGGGTGAAGCCGCGGGGGCGGAAGCTGAGGCGGCTCGAAGCGACCGGCCGCGCCCGGGTCCGGGTCAAGGTGACCTTCCGCCCGGTCGGAGGCCGGGAGCGAACCCTCGCGAAGCGGGTCCGGCTAGTCAAGCGGCGCGCCGGGTAGGGTTACGGCCGGCGGCGCGACCGCCCACCCTCTCCAGACAGGAGCAACGGATGGGACTGTTCAAGAGCAAGCGCAAGCAGGCGCAGGACCTCTTCCAGACCGGCGCCAAGGGCGTCGGCACCGTGATCTCGGTCCAGGACACCGGGATGACCGTCAACGACAACCCGCGGGTGAAGATGGTCTTCCGGGTCGAGCCGCTCGACGGCGGCCCGGCGTTCGACGCCGAGAAGAAGACGACCGTCTCCCGGGTCGAGATCCCCCGCCAGGGCGACCGTTACCCGGTCTGGTACGACCCGGACGACCCCCAGAAGACCTGGGCCTACGCGACCGTCGCCGACGACAGCGGCCGGGCGACGATGCGCCAGCTGTTCGGCGATGCCGCCGACAGCTTCGTCGGGATGGGCGCTCCGGCAGCCCCCGCGCCGCAGGGCCAGGACGTCGCCGCGCAGCTGACGCAGCTCGCCGACCTGCACGCGCAGGGCGTCCTCAGCGACGAGGAGTTCGCGGCCCAGAAGGCGAAGCTGCTCGGCTGATCGCGCTCAGGTAACCCGCACCCCGACCGGGTCCGGACCGGGCGCGGTTCGCGCGGCGCCTACCGGATGATCCGCCAGCGCCGCTTCGCCGGCGGACCGGTCGTCTCGTTGCGGGTGGCGCGAACCTGGAACAGCTTGCGGCCCGGCTTCAGGTTGCGGTAGCGCTTCGGCGAGGAGCACGGCCGCCAGCGGTCGAGCCCGGGGCGCACGCGCTGACCGCCCAGCCTGCAGTCGAAGCTCGCGTTCGCGACGTTGGCGCGGAACTTGAACCGCGCCGTCCGCCGCCGCGTCTTGCCGCTCGGCCCGGCGGTGATCCTGGCCCGCGGGACGACGGCGGGCGGTGGAGGCGGCGGCGCGGTGAAGCGCTGAACCCGGTAGTTGTTGGGCTCGACGACGTAGACCTCCCCCGAGGAGGGATTGACCGCGACGCCCTGGGGGAACGTGAGCTGACCCGGGTCCGTGCCGAGGCTTCCCCACCCGTCGAGGAAGGCGCCGGCGGCGCTGAACTTCTGGATCCGATGGTTGAAGGTATCGGCGACGAAGACCTCGCCCGAGGCGGCGTCGACTGCAATCCCTTCGGGGGCGCGGAGCTCGCCCTCGCCGGTGCCGAAGCTCCCCCACTCGCCGAGGAAGCCGCCGGCTGACGTGAACCTCTGGATCCGGTCGTTGAAGGTGTCGGCGACGTAGACCTGGCCCGACGAGCTGACGGCGACGCCCTCGGGGAAGTCGAACTCGCCCTCGCCGGTGCCGGATCCTCCCCACTGGCCGAGGAAGGTCCCATCGGCATCGAACCGCTGGATCCGGTCGTTGCCGCTGTCGGCGACGTAGACGTCGCCCGTGGCGGGTGCGACGGCGACGCCGTAGGGGAGATCGAACTGTCCCGCGTCCGCTCCCGCGCTTCCCCACTCGTCGAGGAACTCAGTGCTCGGGGCGAACCTCTGGATTCGGTCGTTGAGCGTATCGGCGACGTAGATCTCGTCCCCGGAGGGGTTGATGGCCACCCCCTGGGGGAAGTCAAACTGCCCCTCGCCCGCGCCCAAGCTCCCCCACTCGTCGAGGAACCCGCCGGTTGACGTAAACCTCTGGATCCGGTCGTTGCCGCTGTCCGCGACGTAGACGTCGTCCGAGGACGGGTCGACGGCGACGCCGTACGGGAACAGGAACTCCCCCGGCTCCGAGCCCTCGCTCCCCCAAGTTCCCGCGAACTGGTAGTCCGCCTTGGCGGGCGCGGCGACAACGCCCGCGAGCACGAAGGCGGCGAGCAAGGCGCCCAGCCACGGCAGCCGGCTTCGGCGGTCGGATCCCAGGGGCGACCGAAGGCTACGAGGATGGTCGCTGATCAGAGCACCGGGAATGCCCCACTTTCCCACTCCGCAAAGCGTGAGGCAATCGCCGAAATCCCGCAGATCTACGTTCGGGGAACTACGTCGGTATTCGACCGCTCGGAGGTCCGCTACCTGATCTGCACGCGCAGGGCGTCCTCAGCGACGAGGAGCTCGCGGCCCAGAAGGCGAAGCTGCTCGGCTGAGGCCCGCGCCGCGGCAACGGTTGCGGCATCGATCACCGCGGCGCCGGCGACGGGGCTTGCCGCGCGAGCAGGGTGCGGGTTTGTACGGAACCTGCCCGGGGCGCTTGTGCGCCGCGATTTCAGGCGTAGCATCGGGCTGGTTCGGGAAAAACGATCCCGGCTTGACCGCTTGAGCCCTCGCCGTCTTGCAGAAATCGCCATCCGGCGACCCCGGCGCGTCCTCCTGATCTGGGGGCTCGCCGTCGTCGTCGGCTTCGTCCTCGTCGGCGCTTTGCTCGGGGACGCGCTCTCACCGGAGAGCGACGTCACCAGCAACCCGGAGTCGAAGCAGGCCCGCGAGCTGA